>CAZVYM010000004.1:0-30385 GCA_964630935.1 uncultured Gemmatimonadaceae bacterium
AGGATCGGCACCTCGGGGTCGAGCCCCTTGTATCCGGTGATCGTCCAGAGGTTGTGACCCGAGAAGTAGATCCTCGCGCTGGTCACGGCCTTCGCCAGCATCGGCATGTCGCTCACCGGCAGCGTGTAGCCGAGCGTGACGTTGTCGATCTTCCAGTAGTCGCCGTTCTCCACGTAGTAGCTCGTGTAGGCGAGGTCCGCGTCCAGCAGCGCCTTTCCGTAGACCTTGTCGAATGCCGACTGGAGCGCGTTGTACCCGGCGTTCAGGTTCGACGGGTTCTCATAGAACATCCGGTCGAAGTTCAGGATCTGGAACTTGAACGCGCCACGCATGGTGGTGCTGAGATCCCAGCTCCCCCATCGCAGGTTGTTGTTCCACGCCAGGTGGTACTTCGGGATCCCGTTGCCGAGGATTGACTTGTCGGTTCCCGAGTGGTCCGCCCACGGGATCTTGTTGCCGGCCGAGTCCTGCACGATCCACGAACCGGCGGTATCGACGTCGACGACCTTGTAACCGTAGAAGTCGCCGATCGGGCCGCCCACGCACGTGCGGTGCGTGGACTCCTGCACGGGCTCGCCCGTGTACCCATTGAAGAAGCAGTCGCTCGTCGAGTACGTCTGGTTCGACAGGCTGGCCAGCTTGTTGCTGTTGTGCGACCCGTTGATGCTGGTCTGCCAGCGGAAGTTCGCCTTGCGGAAGACGTCGTACGTCACCTCCGCCTCGATCCCGTTGTTCTTCATCGTTCCCACGTTGGCCAGGAAGTTCCCGGTCAGGAACGGAGGCGTGGGCACGTCGTAGTTGTACAGCAGGTCGTCGGTCGTACGGTTGTACACGTCGACGCTACCGGCGAGCCGGTAATCGAAGAGCGAGAAGTCGAGCCCGACGTTGAGCTCCTTCTTGCGCTCCCACTTGAGGTTCGGGTTGGCGTTGCGGGTCGGCCGGAGAATCGGCACCCACTTGCCGTTGTACAGGAACTTGTTGTTCGAGTACGAATAGCTCGCCAACGACAGATAGTCGTTGCTCGGCGCGATTCCCGTGATTCCGTAACCCACCCGAAGCTTCAGGTCGTTGATCCACGACGCGTTGTCGCGGATGAAGCTCTCCTGGCTGAGCCGCCACCCCGCCGACACCGCGGGGAACGCGCCCCACTTGTGGTTCGCTCCGAACCGTGTGTTGCCCTCGTAACGCACGCTCCCCATGAGCAGGAAGCGGTTGTGCCAGTCGTAGTTCACACGGCCGAAGAACGCGATGATCGTGTGGCCGTATTTGTTGCTGCCGAGGTCGGCGTACCCCTCGGGCAGCGCGAGGCCGGACCCGAGGTCGTTGAAGCTGAACTGGTCCGTGGGCGGATCGTAGTTGTAGGCGTTGAAGCTCTCGTACGTGAAGTCCTCGTAGCTGTATCCGCCGAGCAGCGTGGCGTCGCCGCCGAGGACGTTGTTCGAGTAGGTGCCCGTCAGCTGCAGGATGTTGTAGATGCTGCTGTTGAGGCTCTTGCTCGCGGCGCCGGGCGTGCCGCCACCCACCTGCTGGAAGTTGTTGAACGTCGTGGACCATGAGTACGTGTTGTCGCCCCGGTCCGTGCCGCCCATGAACTGGAGGCTCAACGTCGGGATCGGGCGCAGCGTCACCGTGCCGTGCGCCCGCAGGTCGTTGTTGTGCCGCTCGTCGGCACGCTCGTTGATGTAGCCGAGCGGGTTCAGGTAGAAGTAGATGCCGCGCTCCTGCCAGGCCCCGCTGTCGTCGTAGACTCGGTCCGTGGGGTTCCGGATGAGCGTCTGCCGCCAGGCGTAGTTGTAGACGCCGTTGCTCGGCGACGGGTTGTTCTCGATGCGGTCGACCAGGTTCGCCTCGACCTGGAGGCGGCCGTCGTACATCGTGTGATTGATGTGGACCCGCCCGGTCAGGATCTTGTCCTGCGACTTCAGCATGATGCCCTGGCGGTCCTCGTAGTTCAGCGAGGCGGTGTAGCTCGTGTTCGCCGCTCCACCGGTGAGCGTGACGTCGTGCGTCGTGCTCATCGGCTGGCGGAGCATGAGCGACTGCCAGTCCGTGTTGTAGCCGTAGTCCGTGAACGGGAAGCCCTCGGAGATCTTCTGCCGGATCTGGGAGGCGCTCAGGAAGTCGGGCGTCTTGTAGAGCTGCTGATAGCTCGTGTAGCCCTGGTAACGGATGGTGGGCGCGCCGCCCTTGTACTTCCGCGTCGTGATGAAGATGACGCCGTTCGAGGCGCGCGAGCCGTACACGGCCGCGGCCGAGCCGTCCTTCAGGACGTCGATCGATTCGATGTCCTGGGGCGCGACGGTGTTCAGGTCGCCCGGAACGCCGTCGACCAGGACGAGCGGGCTCTTGTCGCCCTCGACCGTGGTGATCCCGCGGAGCATGATCTCCGAGGTGGCCGAGGGGTTGCCGCTCGGCTGGTTCACGGTCAGACCCGCGATCTTGCCGGCGATGAGCGTCGCCGCGTCACGCGCCGGCGCCTCGACGAACTGATCCGCCTTGACGCTCGCCACGGAGCCGGTGATGTCCTCGCGGCGCTGCTGGCCGTACCCGGTGACGACCATGCCCTCCAACTGCACCGCCTGAGGCTGCAGCTGGAAGTTCGCGGTCGCCGTACCGCCTTCCGTCACGGTCACGGTCTGGTTGCCGATCGCGTAGCCGATCCGCTCCACCCTTACCGTCTGGTCCCCCGTGGGGACGTTCTGCAGGAGGAAACGGCCGTCGTTGTTGGCGAGCATGCCGATGGTCGTGCCCTGGATGCTCACCTGCGCCCCTACGAGGGGCTGGCCCGTCTCCGCGTCGACGACCAGGCCGATGATGCGCCCGGTCTGCTGCGCGGACGCCGGAGCCGTGCCCGCAAGTGCGAGCATGGCCGCCGCCGTCGTGCAAACGATCCATTTTCTCATTTCCTGCTCCTCGTCAATGAAACCCGGGCGGCGTTCACGCTCACATCCCGGGCCGTCTTGAAAACCCGGATGTTCACGCTCACACGCCGGGTCCGTGGAATGCCCGACAGGAGGGTCTCCGCTGACACCCGATGGGAGAAGAGTCCACCCGCGGCAGGCCGGACGTCACCGATCCCCGCTCCTGACGAGCCACCATCCATCACTCCCACCTCCCCGCCCACAGGCCGTGGAACAGCCACCTTCGCTCGAGTGGTCCACAAAGGATGGCGAACATGGGGCGGCGAGGCAATCGAACGAGACAATTTGGACGTGCGTCCTCCTCGACCCGGAAACGTGGCCGGCGCCGGTGAGGGAGAGTCCCGGGTCCGGAATGCCCCCCTGGCCTTCCCGTGCCGGACCATCCATGACTGGTGCGGACCTGGTACAAGTATGCCCTGAAGTCAGTACGTGCAAGGCTTTTCTTTTGCGACAGCCGGTGGGCATGACGCGCCCTGCGTGGGCGCCCGACTCGTGTGGCGACGCGTCCGCGGTACCCACGCGGCTCGCCCTGCCCCGGCTGCGTCTTCCTGGTGTGGTGTCTCAGAAATCCGCGAGCCACCGAGAGCGCCGAGGCGCCGGATCCTGCAGGGCGCGACGACGAGGAACAGCAGCGCTATTCCGAGCGAGGAGCAACGCCGCAGGACCGGATGCATCGGTGCTCGAATGGCCGACGTGTTTCTGAGACACCACACTAGGCTTCCAGCCTCGGGAATTCCGTCACCCGGACGTTGGTGCATCCGTACGGGATGAGCTCGACCTCCTCCAGTGGCTCCGTCGAGCTCCGCCGGCCCGGAGCGATCTCGCCGGCCCAGCCGTGCTCGATCTTCCAGTCGGGCATCTTGCGCCCGCGCACACGGGCCCGCACGCCGGCCCCTTCAGGTGAGAACGGGCGCTCCCCGACGGGGCGCTCCTCGAACGAGAGGCCGTCCTCCGGGCTTTCCGGGTCGAGGACCAGGCCGTAGTTCCAGTCGGACGCGGGGCGGACCTCGAAGTCCCCGTGGGGCAGCCCCCGCTGGGGCGCATCCGCACGCACGCGGGTCCACGTCTCGTCCAGCCCGAGGCTGTAGACGAGGGGACCGCGCTCGACCGCGATCGCGTCGTTGTACCGAACGGTGACGCGGGGACGCATGGGAAGTCGAACCTCGACGGTCGTGGGCCCCGCGCCCCAGCGACGCTCGAGCCTGTGCAGTGTCCCTGCTCTCATCGTCTCCGGTGCCCCGCCGGCCACTCGAACGGACGCGCCGTCCGCCCACCCCGGTACCCGCAGGAGGAGCGGGAAGGTGACGGCGCGCTCGGGGCGGACCTCGATGTCCAGCGTCTCCCGGAACGGGTAGTCCGTGTCGAGCGTCACCTTCACCGGTACGTCGTGCGAGCGGAAGGACGCCTCGCTCGGCGCATAGGCCACGGCGGCAAGCCCGTCGTCGGGTGTCGCCATCCAGAGGTGGGCCGCGAGCTTCGGCCATCCCTGGTGCATGTTCGAGGTGCAGCACCCATAGTTCGGGGCCAGTCCATAGATGTTGGAATCGGGCCCGTTGGTGGTCCACATGGCATCGGGATTGATGGTGCACTGGACCTGGTTGACCTGCTGATCGTACTGGTGGGCCCACATGTCCGGCTTGAAGGTCGCCGGAAGCGCGTTGAAGGCCACGCGCTCGAGTCGGTCGGCCCATGCCGGCTCGCCGAAGACCGCAGCCAGCGTCTCCAGCGAGTACATGCACTCGACCACCGAGCATAGCTCCGTGCCCTGGATCGGGTTCCTGCCCGCCAGGCATTCGTCACCGGTGAACATACCGGTGACCTGACCGTGGTATCGATCGAGAATGGAGAGCATGAGCGCTGGGAAGTCCCGGTCCGCATGCTGTTGGTCGAGCCGCCAGGACAGAGCCCCGGCCTTGAGCGCCATGGCCGTATTGACCACGTGCTTGTCCCAGGTCCAGCGCCCGCGGCGGGGCGTCGGCGAGGTGATGGACTCCCCCGCGTAGATCGCCGGGTAGTCGGTGCCCTGGTCGCGCATCATACGAGCGAGATCGAGCAGCCACGGCTCCCCGGTCCGCTCGTAGACGTAATACGTAGCCACCAGCCCCTCGAACCAGCGGTACTTGCCCCAGTCGAAGAGTGGCGTGTCCTCCATGCCGGTCCCGAGCTCCCGGAGGCTGGCCTCGACGGCCCGAAGCACCCGATCGTCACCCGTCGCCTCGTGATACTGCACCAGCATCTTGTTCGCGAGAAAGACCGCCCATACGTCGTACGGGCGCGAGCCGGTGGATGCGGCGACCGGCCCGTAACGCCCGTCGGCCCGTTGGGCCCGCACGATCTGGTCCACGTGTTCGGAGACCTTTCCCTTCAGCCCCTCGTCGTCCAGCGTCCAGGCGAGGGCCACGACACCGTCCATCCAGTAGGGGGCGCGCTCCCACCCTTCCGCGTCCCCGCCGAACCATTGGCTGCTCGCCACGTCGGGCCAGAACTCGTCGAGGTGGCCGCTCAGGCCGTCGGCCTGGATGCGGAGCTGCCGCCCGAGCCAACCTCTCGGCCGGATCGAGCCGAGGGGTAGGGGACGCAGGGCCGGATCGGCCAGGCCGGCGGCCGGTCGTGCGGCGCGCCCGTCTACGCCGGGCGTGCCTCGGGCCCCGGAGGCCTCGGCTCGGCCCGGAGCATGGATGCCGACGGCGGCCAGGGCCGAGGTGCCCCCGGCCACGCGGGTGAGGAACTCACGACGATCCAGGGACTTCATGGGCACTCCTCACTGGATAGGGTCGTTATCTGGATAGGGTCGTTATAGTGTCGTTCAATATCTGCTCGCCGACGGTCGGAACCGGACGGAGGCGCCTCGCATGAACACGTACATCGCGCTCCTACGGGGCGTCAACGTCGGAGGCCACAAGAAGATCCCGATGGCCGAGCTGCGCAGCTTCGCCGCGGATCTCGGCCTCGCCGATCCACGTACGCTGCTGCAGAGCGGCAACCTGGTCTTCGGGAGTTCGGATGGCGATGCCTCCGCGCTCGAGCGCACCCTCGAGGAAGAGGCTGCCGGCCGGCTCGGGCTCACCACCACGTTCTTCGTCCGGCCGGAGGCCGAGTGGCGAACCGTGGTCGACGCCAATCCCTTCCACGACGCGGCCCGTGACGATCCGGGTCACCTGCTCGTGCTGTTCCTGAGAGATCCGCCCCGCCGGGAAGCCATGGAGGCCCTGCGGGCCGGGATCCGCGGGAGGGAGGTCGTGCGGGCGAGCGACCGTCAAGTGTATGCGGTCTACCCGGACGGGGTCGGACGCTCGAGGCTGACCAACGCCGTCATCGAGAGAGCGCTCGGCGGTCCGTGCACGGGGAGGAACTGGAACACGGTGTCGAAGCTGCTCGGCATGCTGGACGCTCGAGGCCGCGTCTCCCGCGATCCCGCTTCGTCTTGACGGGGGTGGAAGCACCGGTCGATGATCAGACGCTCCGACCCTCTCTGGATGCGAAGCACGATGCGACCACTCTTCTCTCTGCTGACGCTCGTCGCCCTCGTCTCGCCCGCCCCGGGCGGTCGTCTCGCGGCACAGACGCAGCCCGGCCGGATCCCGATCGTGATCGAGACCGAGCTCGGAGACATCCAGGCCGAGCTGGACTCGGCGCGCGCGCCCGTTACCGTCACGAACTTCCTCCGCTACGTGGACGCCCACCTCTACGACGGCGCCAGGTTCTTCCGATCGGTACGCATGGACAACCAACCCGACGACTCGATCAAGATTCAGGTCGTGCAGGTCGCCCTCTCGCGCGAGAACGCCGACAAGGAATTTCCACCCATTCCGCTCGAGCGAACGAACGAGACCGGGCTCCACCACGTCGACGGGGCACTCTCCATGGCTCGATGGGGCCCCGATACCGGCACATCCAGCTTCTCGATCGTGATCGACCGTCAGCCGTCGATGGATTTCGGGGGAATGCGGAACCCGGACGGGCGGGGCTTCGCCGTCTTCGGGCGTGTCACGGACGGCATGGACCTCGTGCGCCGCATCCAGGCCCGCCCCACCAGAGGTCAGCAGCTCACCGCCCCCGTCCGCATCCTCACCATCCGCAGGAAGTGAGGGTCGCGGGGCTTGGCGGATCCCGACCCTCCGCAGGGAGTGAGCGTCGGGGGCCGTGGCACCCCCAACGCGGGAGCTCCTCCCTTTCAGCGACCTGCTACTGCCGGTCCATCCCCTTCCTGATGGCCTCGATCTCTTCGATCTCTCGCGGGACGCTCGTGATGCGCTCGACGCCGTCGTCGGTGATCAGATAGTCGTCCTCGATGCGGATGCCGATGTTGCGATACCGAGCCACCGCATCCTTCGCGTGGGCGATGAACGCCCGGTTGCGCGGGGTGTCGGGCAGATCGTCGAGCACCCGCTCCCGCACGTAGAGTCCGGGCTCCAGGGTGAACACGTCGCCCGGCTGGAAGCGGTGCGGCGGAACGTTGGAGAACTGGGAAGGATCGTGGACGTCGAGCCCGATCCCGTGCGAGAACCCGTGGTAGGCGTACAGATACCACTGCGGGCACGTGCCGTCGTCGTTGGCCCAGTTCCCCGGACAGAGGCCGGGAGGCGGGTCGAACGACGCGTCGGCGGACTCGATCAGCCCCAACCGCGTGAGCCCCGCCTTGAAGACCGCGTAGATGGAGTCGTTCTCCTCGGCGGGTGAGCCGCCCGGGCGGAACTGGCGCTCCCCGGCCTTCTGCCCGGCGAGCACCACGGCGTAGAGCTCCCGCTGCGCAGGCGTGAACGTCGCGTCGACCGGGAAGGTTCGGGTGATGTCGGCGGAGTAGCCCTGGTAGTATGCCGCAACGTCCATCAGCACGACCTCTCCGGAGCGCGCCTTGCGCATCCCCGCCGGGTAGTGGAGCACGGTGGAGTTCGGACCTGAGCCCACGATCGACGTGTAGCCAGGGCCATCGGCGCCGAGGCTGCGGTAGGTCGACTCCATGACGGCCTGGATCTCGTTCTCACCCATCCCGGGCCGGATGGCCCGCAGGGCCGCCAGGTGCGCCTGCGTCGAAATGTCCCCGGCCTTCTTGAGGAGCTCGATCTCCGCAGGACTCTTCTTGGCGCGCATCTCGTCCACCCACGAATCGATCTCCCGCACCTGGAGTCCGGGGTTGCGGGCTTCCAGACGCCGCACGAACAGCCTCCCGGGGCTGATCGAATCGCTCCGGCTGAACTCGCTCGCCTGGATGTCGGAGACCGAGTAGACGGGAAGGCCCCTGGCCACCAGGGAGTCCATGAACCCGTCCAGCTCGTTCGAGAAGCGCGCCCGCATCCCCAGCTCACGAGCCACCTCCGCCGGCGTCTTCCTCGTCCCGTAGTAGAGCGCCCGGCGCGGGTTCGGCTGCGCCAGGAAGAGGACCGAGGTCGTTCCTCCCCCGCTCTTGATCATCGCGAACGCGGCGTCCGACTCGAGGAATCCCGTCAGATACCGAAAGGAGGGAAGCTGATAGAACTCCGGTGCGTGGCGTACGGGCTCGCGCCCTCCGTACGCCACCACGACTCCGCTGTCGATGCGCGCGGCCAGCGCCTCGCGCCGCGCCGCGTACTCGGCGGTGGTGATCTGGGCGGAGAGGGAGCCGGCACACAACGACAGGACGACGACGGCGCGGAGGGGCGAGCGAACCATGACGGGCCTCGGATACGCGAAGAGGTGGTATCGTGTGGGCAGGCCGACAGGGCACGGTACGGGGCGGCAGTCGCGGCGGCAAGACGGGCACTACATAGCCGCCTCCTGGGCCGCTCGGGTGGTCGGGTCGGGCTTGACCTTGAAGGTCTGCGTGTAGGTCTTTCCACCCGCGGTGAGCTTCACGGTGAACTCGCCGGGCAGCTGCACCACTTTCCTCGGCGGGCCCCCGCCCCGGCGGCTGAAGTCTCCGAATCCTCGATTCCGTCCCGTGTACGGGAGCCAGGTCACGCGGTGCATCCCCGCATCCGTATGGAAGGGCTCGGGCTCGGGCCGCCACAGGGCGGTCGTGTTCGGAATGCCGCCGCTGCGACCTCCGCGCCGACCCGGACCCGCTCCACCACCCTCCGGGGCCGGGAAGGTCGCCAGGCTCTCTCCGTCCGCGTCCAGGATCTCCAGGGTGACGGGCCCGTTCGCGTCCGACTTCAGGTAGTAGTCGATGTAGACGCCTTCGGGTGGATTCGGCGTGATCGGCTCGTCCTTCTGCACACCGGTGCCGTTGTCGTTGCCCTGATCCACGAGGATCTGGTCGGCCGGCTTGAACAGGTAGGCATCGGCCTGGGCCACCGAGTCGTCGATCTGGCGCAGCGCGCTGATGTCGTCGATGACCCAGAAGCCCCGTCCGTGCGTGGCGACGATCAGGTCGTTCAGATAGACCTGGAAATCGCGTACCGAGGTAACGGGCAGGTCGAGCTGCAGGGGCTGCCAGTGGTCGCCGTCGTCGAAGGAGATGAAGGCCCCGCGCTCCGTTCCGGCGAAGAGGAGCCCGCGCCGCTCCGGGTCCTCCCGGACCACGTGCACGTAGACACCCTGCGGGAGTCCCTGGGTGATCTTCTCCCACGTCTTGCCCATGTCGCGCGTGCGATAGATGTAGGGGTCGAAGTCCTGCAACTGGTGCCGATCGACGCTCGCGTACGCGGTGTGGAAGTCGAAGTGAGACGCCTCGATCGTCGTCACCCGGCTCCACGACGTCATCTCCGGCGGCGTCACGTCCTGCCAGCTCTTTCCGTCGTTCACGCTCACCTGAATGAGTCCGTCATCGGTTCCGATCCAGAGCATCGGTACCAGAAGCGGGGAAGGCGCGATCGTGTAGATCACTCCGCGTTTGCCGTTCCGGAACGTGGCGGCGGCGGCCGCCGCATCGAGATTGGATGGGATCCCGGGATCCGGGCGCGTCAGATCGGGGCTGATCTGCTTCCACGATTGGGCGCCGTCCGTGGACTTGAACAGGAACTGGTTCGCGTAGTAGAGCGCCCTCGGGTCCGCCGGTGACAGCACGAGCGGCTGTGTCCAGTCCGTCCGCGCGGGCTCGGGGCTCTGGGGCGCCGTCGTGCCTTCGATGATACGGTTGAGCTCGAGGTCGTAGCGCTCTCCCGTGCCGCCGTAGATGATGCCCGGGTGGAGCGGATCGCCCACGGTACACCCGCTCTCGCCGCCGGCGCTGACGGGCTCCCAGTCCCGCATGGAGATCTCGCCGAACTTGCCCCGGGACCGGACCGCGACGGCGCCGCTGTCCTGTTGCGCTCCCGTGACCCAGTACGGGAACCGGTAATCGACGGAGACGTGGTAGATCTGGGCGATCGGCTCGTTGTACCAGGAGCTCCAGGTGATGTCCCGGGGGTCCTCGGCCTTGGCGTTGCGCGTGATGATGCAGCCCTGGTCGCTGGCCACGATCAACGTGTTCGTGTCGTCCGGCGAGATCCAGATCTGGTGATAGTCGTCTCCGCCGGGTGAGCCCCGTACGGGGACCCAGCTATGGCCTCCGTCCATGGAGCGCGACACCGAGACGTTGGGCACGTACACGACGTCGGCGTCTTCGGGGTCCACGGCGACCTTCTCGAAGTACCAGCCGCGCCCCCAGAGCGCCGGGTCGTTGGACAGGCGGGTCCAGGTCGCGCCGGCGTCGTCGGAGCGGAAGAACCCGCCCTGTCCGGACGCGTCCGTCCCGTAGCCGGTCGGTCCGGTCGGCGCCGGAGCCCCCGGAGTCCGCAGGAGGTCGTCGACGACCGCGTAGAGCCGGTTGGGCTCGCTCGGGCAAACGGCGATGCCGGTCCTGCCGATCCCCTCCTTGGGCAGTCCGCCCTCGAGCCGCTTCCAGGTGTCGCCGCCGTCTGTCGACTTGTAGATGCCGCCGCCCGGCCCGTTCGTGGGGGCGTACACGAACCACGGCGGACGGCGCGTGTTCCACAGCCCCGCGTAGACCACCCGCGGGTTCGTGGGATCGATCACGACCTCGACCGCACCCACGTTCTCGTCCTCGTAGAGCACCTTCTTCCATGAGCGGCCTCCGTCGGTGGAGCGGAAGACGCCACGCTCCTCGCCGGGTCCGTAGAAATCACCGATGGCGGCGACGAACACCCGGTCGGGATCGGTCGGATCGACCGCGACCTTTCCGATATGCTGCGTCTTCTCGAGGCCGAGATGCGTCCAGCTCTTCCCGGCGTCGGTCGACTTGTACATCCCGTTCCCGTAGCCCACCGAGTCGCGCAGCGTCGACTCGCCGCTTCCGACGTAGATCACGTCCGGCGCGGAGGGCGCGACGGCCAGCGCGCCGATCGATGCCACCGGCTGGTCGTCGAACACCGGCTCCCAGACTCGCCCGGCGTCGATGGTCTTCCACACGCCGCCGTTGACCGCTCCGAAGTAGAACTCGTTCGGCCGTCCCGGGACCCCGGACACGGCGTCGACCCGCCCTCCCCGGAAGGGTCCCAACATGCGCCAGCTCAGACCCGAGAAGAGACGTTCGGGCTGCGGGCCGCTCGCGGTTCGGAGGATGCCGTGCTCGAGCGCCTGTGCCGTCACCTCATCCGTGGCGGGAGGAGCCGTCAGACCTCGGGCCACCCCCGGGCCTGCGACCAGGAGGGCGCCTCCGAGCTTGCTCGCGCGCACGAAGAACCCTCGCCGGGATACCGGGGAGGAAGCAGGCGCGTCCAGAGATGCGGGATCGGGATGACGGTCGGGGGTGGCCGTCTCCGTCAGGAGGGAATGGTCACTCGTCTGCGCGGGTCCTTCGGCTGTCTTCGCCACGGTACGCTCCGGGGGGACGGGCAAACACGGGGGCAGGCCCCATCGACGCAGGGGCATTATACGGGGTGGGCCGACCCGAGGCACGAGGCGGTGCAATCGCCCTGCTCGTCGCGCTCCCTCCCGTGGAGCGCCTCCTGGTTCAGGAGGGCGCCTATCGCTGGTCGGCGGAGGGGCGGTACATGCCGCGCACCGGGACGTCGGCCGCCCTCTGAAAGACGCCGAGCCGGGGCGTGGCCGACACCGAGGAGGGAACGCCGCCCTTCCGCGGCCGGGACGAATCAGAGCTCGACGCGCGCTCCGATCTCGACGACGCGGTTGGGCGGGAGCCCGAAGAACGGCGCGGGGGATCGCGCGTTGTGGCTCATGAACGCGAACAGGCGCTCACGCCAGCGTGCCATGCCGGAGCCGTCGTCGCTGGGCACGAGCGTCTCCCTGCCGAGGAAGTACGTCGTCGTCATCGGCTTCAGATCCAGCCCCTGCTCACCGTGGAGCCTGGCCATCTCGCGCTCGACGTCGACGTCGTCCATGAACCCGAACTTGAGGAGGAGCGTGTAGAATCCGTGCCTGCGGGGCACGAGCGTGACGCGGTCGTCCGGATGGACGTGGGGGACGTCCTCGGTCCTGATCGCGAGGCACACGACCTGCTCGTGCAGCACTTTGTTGTGCTTCAGGTTGTGGAGAAGCGCCCGCGGTGTGCCCTGGGGATCGCTGAACATGAAGACGGCCGTGCCGGGCACCCGCATGGGCGGATGCTGCATCACGTTCTCGATGAAGTCCGCGATCGGCAGCTCACGCGCCTTCATCCGCGAGGCCAACAGGCGTCGGCCGGAGCGCCAGGTCGTCATGAGCAGGAAGACCGCGCCGGCCACCACCAGCGGGAACCACCCACCCGCCGGAATCTTGACCAGGTTCGTGAGCCAGAAGGCGAGATCGACGACGATGAACAGTGCCGACAGTCCGAGTGCGGACCAGAGCGGCCAGTTCCACTTGTGCCGCGCGAGCACGTAGAAGAGGATCGTCGTGATGACCATCGTCGTGGTCACGGCGACGCCGTACGCGGCCGCCAGGTTGCTCGAGCTGCCGAACCCGACGACCAGCCCGATGCAGGCGAGCATCAGCGCCCAGTTGACCTCCGGAATGTAGATCTGCCCGATCTCGCTCTCGGACGTGTGCTCGATCTGGAGGCGCGGGCTGTAGCCCAGTCGGATCGACTGCATGGCCAAGGAGTAGGACCCCGAGATCACGGCCTGCGAGGCGATCACCGTGGCGGCGGTCGCGATCACGACCATCGGATAGACCGCCCAATCCGGCCCCATCCGGTAGAAGGGGTTCTCGATCGCGGCGGGATTGCGGATCAGGAGCGCACCCTGTCCGAAGTAGTTCAGGAACAGCCCCGGCAACACCACCGCGAACCAGGTGATGCGGATCGGGCGCGAGCCGAAGTGGCCCATGTCCGCATAGAGGGCCTCGCCGCCGGTCACGACCAGGAAGACGCTCCCGAGCACGAGGATGCCGCCGAGGCCGTTGTGCGCGAAGAAGAGAACCGCATGATGCGGACTCATGGCCCACAGAACGCTCGGCTCCTGTACGATCTGGTAGATGCCGAGCATGCCGATGAAGAAGAACCACACCAGGGTCACCGGCCCGAAGACCTTCCCGACCCGCTCCGTGCCGCCGCTCTGGAAGAAGAAGAGGAGGACCAGGATCACGACCGTGATCGGCACCACGTACGATTGGAAGACCGGCGTGGCCACCTGGAGGCCCTCGACCGCCGAGAGCACGCTGATGGCCGGCGTGATCATGCCGTCGCCGTAGAGGAGCGCAGCCCCGAAGAGACCGAGCAGGATGAGCACCCTACGGCTTCCCTCCTTGCCCTCCTCCATGGGCGTCACCAGCGAGGCGAGCGCCAGGATGCCACCCTCGCCACCGTTGTCGGCCCTGAGCACGAAGACCAGGTACTTCACCGAGATGACGAGAATCAGCGACCAGAAGATCAGCGAGAGGACGCCGAGCACGTTCGTAGGCGCCACGGGCATGCTGTACACCTCGTGGAAGCTCTCGCGCACGGCGTAGAGCGGGCTCGTACCGATGTCGCCGTAGACGACGCCCAGTGCCGCGAGCGAAAGCACGGCCAGGCGCTTGCCCGAAGGCTCCCCTCCGTTCGATCCCTGCTCCATCGCGATCCTGTCTCTCTCCTCCCGTGGGCGACGACCCCTTACGGGTGCGACCCGGGGTGCTCCCCTTTTTCAGCGATCTGTTAAGATCGCAGGAACGGCCGAGCGGGGTAGGCGATGGGCCGGTCCGAGAGCATCGGGCGAAGGCTCGAGATCATGGCGATCCCGAGCGTCGCCGCCGGGCCGTGGAGGCGCGGGAGTGCCAGCGTACGCGGAGCCGCGGCGCCCTCAGTGTGGGAGGTGCGGCCTCACGAGCCCATACACCCACGCCCCCGCGAGCGCTCCGAAGAGCGCGATCAACATGACCGGGATGCCGGCTCCCACGAGCGCGAAGATCGGCCCCGGACAAGCCCCCAACAGGCCCCAGCCCAGGCCGAACACGATGCCGCCGAGGATGTGCTGGGGGGTCGGGCGCGCCTCCTCGCGGCCAGGATAGTGGATGACCTCTCCACGAATCGTGCGCACGCGGAATCTCTTCATCAGTGCCAGGCCCCCGGCGCCGACCACGACCGCGAGCCCGATCACGCCATACATGTGGATGCTGGCGAACTCGAACATCTCCTGGATCCGGAACCAGGAGGCCACCTCGGACTTGATGAAGAGCGTTCCGAGGTAGACGCCGAGGAGGAAGTACACGATGCGCGACTCGCCCACCGTCTTCCGGCCTCCGGTGGTCTCGGTCCCGACCTCCCTCGTCCTGGTGCTCACGATTCGGTCCTCACAGGAAGGCGGGGAGGATCAGGTGGGTCGAGATCAACCCTCCGATGAAGAACCCGATGACCACCACGAGGGAGGAGAGCATGAGGTTCGAGAGACCCGAGATGGCGTGACCGGACGTGCAGCCTCCGGCCCACCGCGCGCCGAATCCCACCAGAAAGCCGCCACCCAGCACGACGAGCACGCCCGGCAGCGTGAGCATGCCCTTCAAGGAGAAGATCTGCCGAGGGACCAGGCCGTGAAAGTCCGTGATGCCGAGGGAGCTCAGGTGGGCGCGCGCCGCGTCACTGATGGCGATGACGTAGCCGGGGTGCGACAACACGCGCCCACCGATGAACCCGCCGACCAGAATGCCCAGCGCCATGGCGAGATTCCAGTCCCCTTCTTTCCACCAGTCGTAACGGAAGTAGTCGATCTTTCGGGGAAGGGTGGCGGCGCACAGGTGCCTGAAGGCCGACGATACGCCCCACTTCTTCCCTCCGTACCAGAAGACGAAAGGAACGACGAGCCCGATGAGCGGACCGGCGATCCACCAGGGCCAGGGGCGGCGAAGGAACTCCAGCATGGGCAGGAGGTGAGATCCTAGGTTCCGGAGGTCGTCGGTGCCGTCGTCACCTTACCGACGAACAGGATGCTCTCGAACGTCCGGTTGAGCGTCTTGCTCTGGAAGTTCTTCATCGGGGTCCCGCCGGTCCAACCGATGCTCTGACCCTTCTCGAGCTTCGTGGTGGGCGCGGCCAGCCATATCTGCGAGCCACCCGAGTTGACCTGGATGTAGGTGTACTGGCCGGCGTCGATCGTGCTCAGCACGACGCCCTGACCAGGACCCGCCGCTCCCTCGGCCGCGCTCTGGCCGGGCTTGAGGAAGCCCTCGGTGAAGTAGATCCTGTCGAATGTCCGCTTGAGCGTCGGGCTCGTGTAGTTCTGCATCGGCATGGCCGCCGAGATCGTCACCGTATCGCCCACGGTGAGCTTGGTGGCCGGGCCGGCGGCCCAGACGTCGTTCCCGCCAACGTCCAGTCTGGCGTAGGTGTAGCCACCGGCATCCATGGTCTCCTTGACTACCCCCTTGAGAGGAGGCTTGGCGGTCGAGCTCGAGACGTCGGGATGCCCCTGGGGTAACGCGCTGCCGGGTTGAGCGGCCGCCCCGTTGGGGTCGGCCGACGCGTCCTTCTTGGAGCATCCGGCGATGAGGACACCCCCCACCAGGGCGGCACCCACCAGGATTCGCATATCACGCATCATGGAGCGATTTCCGTGGTCGAAGTGGATTCATGGTTCGTCGGAGGGTCTACGACGGAGCGTCTACACCCGAGACGCCCCGAAGTGCGCCAAGCTTCGAAAAATGGCGCCGGACCTCAATAGCCCGGCGGAGAAGCAGCGCCGTCGGGCTTCGGGAACCGCCGCCGCCCCTACCGAAGCCTACCGTCCGGCGACGCCCGTGCTGTCCGGCGCCGCCAGAGCGAGGGAGGTCGAGAGGGCGCGGCGCGCGACCGTACCATCCGTCCACACCTCGCGCACCTCGAACGTATGCTCGCGGCCCGGCGCGAGGCCCGGTACGGTGGCCCAAGGCTGAAACGTCACGCCCACCGGCTCGCCGTCCACGGTGATCCGGTACCCGGCGTGCAGGTAGTACTCGGTCGGCCAGGTCAGCTCCACCGAGGTAGCCGAGCGCTGGCTCGCCTTCAAGGGACCCTGCGCCCCGACCGGATAGTGGTACGCCTGGGTGGGAGCGAAGCGTACGTTCCACGACACCGTCTGCGAGCCGTCGGACGTGATCGTCACGTTCGCGTAGCCCTGGTGGCTCTCGAAGGTGAGCTTCGGAGTCGCGCGGCCGGACCCGCCCTGTGCGCTCGCCGACGCGATCCGATACGTCGTCGGGGCCGCGGGCAGGCCGAAGGTGAGCGTATAGGCGTCATCGCCCACGACCCGACTCCGCCCCGAGATCACGGGCACCGAGTCGGGCCCGCTCGAGCTCAGGGTGTCCAGGTCCACCCAACCCTGGGTGATGTGCCGACTCGTCGAGACGAGCACCGGCCGGGGCCCCTCCGGCACGAGCGTGATCACGCGCACGTCTTCGGGAGGGATATCGAGGAAGACCCCGTGGTCCCATGCGCCCAGGTAGACGCCGCTCCAGAAATCGTAGACGTGATAGGCCCGGTCGGGATCGAGCCCGAGCTCCTTCCACGACAGCAAGCGGTTCATCGCGCGCCCGGTGTCGTGGTTGAAGAGCGCCACCACGTCGTAGCTTCGGCCGAGGTCGGCGACCTTCAGGTCTACGACCGTCTTGTGGACATTGTCCGGCCGGTAGAGGTCGAGCGGGCGCACGTCGGTCGCGGGAAACACGCGCTTCAGGATGTCGACCCGCGAGGCCGGCAGGTCGGGCATCCGGTCGCTGGCCATGAGCGCCTGGCCGGTGAGCCCGTACAGGGTGGCCCATGCCCGCGCCGTGCCGTCGGTCATGGGCGGGCGGACGAGGAGGGCGTCCGGGTCGGAATACCATGCTACGTTGTTGAGGAAGGCGAAGCTGTTCGTCGCGTCCTCCGCGATGAGGAACCCCTCCCAGCTTCCCACGACGTCGTCGGCCGTGCGTCCTCCCACCGTCATGCCGATCCCCGCCAGGTCGGGGCCCCACGAGAGGAGCAGGTAGGATCTCGGGCCGATGGCGTCCCGGATCGTCCGGAGCGTAGGTCGATAGACCTCTTCGGCGGCTCGCACGGAGTCCCCTTCGGGAACGGGGCCCGCCATGTAGGGCAGCGCCTTCTCGTACTGGTCGAGAACGACGGTCTGACCGTCGACCTTGAAGTAGGTGAAGTCGTCGCTGCGCAGCTTGCCGAACAGGTCGCGCAGGTACCGGTGCGCCGACGGCTTCGTGGGATCGAGAAGGTACGTCCCGGTCCAGCTGCGGAAGGCGCGCGGGTCCCCCCCGGAGCCGGAGAGGAACGCACCCGTGCGGCGCACGACCTCGATGTTGCTCTGTCCGTGGGGCGCCAGCCAGATGCCGGCCTCCATGCCCAAAGCACGGATCGAGTCGGCGATCGCCTTCATCCCCATGGCCCGGAAGCGCGGATCGATGCCGGTCGGATCGCGGTTCTCTCTCGTGTCCGGCCCGCTGCCCTGCCAGCCGTCGTCGATCTGGACCCAGTTCGCCCCGTAGGGGCCGAGGTTCTCGGCCATCCAACGCGCGTTGGCCAGGATCTCGGCCGGGTCGACGACCCGGTAGTAGTAGTACCAGGAGCACCAGCCGGACGGAGGCAGGGGGAAGACCGACTTGTCGAGCGGCCGGTACCAGGTGATGCCGAGGGAATCCCGGTAGTAGTCGTCGAGCACGCGTCCGTCCCGGGTCGTCACACGATCCGCGACCGGATCGAAGGTCCCGTCCGCCAGGGGCGTGGAGACCTCGCCGAGCGTGGTGACCAGCAGGTCGTCCGGGCCGGAGGGCTTCAAGCGCACCGGCACGGGTCTCGGCCAGGGCGTGACCGGCCCCGACGCGGCGATCCGCTCGGCTCTCTGGGGAAGTGGCCCGGCCTGTGCGGGCAGGGCCGCGGCGAAGATCCCGAGCGCCACGACCGGAGCGAGGCAGGAGAAGGCCGTACAGACGATACCCGAAGAGAGAATGTGCGTACGCATCGCGCGACGGATTGAAGGGGCGCAGGCCCGGCATGCGTCGACGGACGCCGGCGCGCCTCGGCGAAGGCCCGCATGCCCTTGCGCCGAGGCGGCGAACCGGGGTCGAGGCATACCATACCGGGCCGCGACGGATACGGTCAACGGCGCCTCGAGTCGGGGCCGGGGCGCTCCCGCCGGGAGGGTTCATCCCGGCGGAGCTTCCACCCCTTGAGAGCCTCGCCCGCCGCGGACCGCGCGAGGCCGTCTTTTAACGACGTGCCGACGTGCCGCATCGAACGTCTGACAACCCGATGAACACACGTCAACAACGTGCGGGAGAAGAGCTATGCGGACGATGAAGAGGTGGGTGCTCGCAGGAGCCGTGACGGGGGTGGTGGTGACGCTCGGCGGCTGCAAGGACGCCGTCGCCCCGAGCGCGGACGACACCTTGCTGACGAACGTGGCCGCCGTGGCCGCCGACGCGACGCTCGAAGACGTCGCCCTCGCGACGAGCCCGTTCGGGTTCGGAGCGCTGCCGACGCCCGCCCAGGCGAGCACGCTGGCCACGCGCATCGGGACGCGCAGCGTCACCTTCTACGACGCCGACGGCAACGTCCAGAGCGCCTACGACTCACTCACCACCGCCAGCATCCACTTCACGCTGGACGTGAGCCGACAGGTCACGCGAGATACGTGGAGCGCCAGCGTCGCCCGGTCGCGAGACATGACGGTCTCGGGCCTGGAAGGGCACGAGACGACCCGCACGTTCAACGGATCCGGCACGGAGACCGTCAGCCGGAGTCGCACCGCCTCCGACGGCACGGCGAGCTCCTACGACATGGCGGGCACCTTCACCTACGAGGACGTGATCGTCCCGGTACCCGGCTCCGAGAGCCCCTGGCCGCTGTCCGGCACGATCACCCGGCACATGACCGTGAACGTGGTGAACGGCCCGAACGGCGACCGTACGAGGGACGTGACGGTGGTGGTCACCTTCGACGGCACGTCCACGGCGACGGCGACGGTCAACGGACGGACCATCCAGATCGACCTGACGACCCGTCCGGGTCGCTTCCCCTTCCGGGGCGCCTTCGGGCGGTAGCCCGGCCGGCGGCTCGCTCCCCCTCCTTCAGCGGCCCCGGGTGTGGGGGGTCACCAGACCCCCCACACCCACATCGCCAGCAGCCCCAACCCCAACGTCGCAATCGTCACCGGGACGCCGACGCGGGCGTGTGTCCGCCAATCGATCACGACACCCGCCGAGCGAGCCTGCTCGATCATGATGATGTTCGCGATGCTTCCCACCACGAAGAGGTTCCCGGCCAAGGTGCTGGACAGTGCGAGGATCGCACCGCCGTGCACTCCGCCGGACGCCGGCAGAAGGAGCATGACGGCGGGGACGTTGGAGACCGTGTTGCTGAGCACGACACTGGCTCCGAAGAGCCAGCCGGGGCGGGTGACGTCGACGCCGTGAGCCGCGAAGGTCGCCAGGGCGCGCGCGACCAACCCGGAGTCCATCAACGCCCCGTTCACCACGAACAGCCCCATGAAGAGAACGAGGAGCTGCCAGTCGACGAGGCCGAGCATTTCCCGGGAGTGGAACCGCCGGCCCGACAGGACGATGCCCGCGGCGGCGAGCGCGACCAGCTCGCGGGGCCAATCGGTGAGCAGGAAGGCCACCACGATCAGGACGGCGAGCCCGAGTCCTTTGGCCGCCTGCCAGGAATGGAAGGTCACCTCGTGTTCGTCGGGGACCGCGCCCCCGGCGGCCCTCCACCGCCCGCGGTAGCGGAGCGCCACCACGAGCCATACCACGCCCAGGCCCAACACGACCGGGGGCCCCACATCGGCCAGGTAGCTCCCGAACCCGAGCCGCAAGGCCTGGCCGATGAAGATGTTCTGTGGATTGCCGATGAGCGTCGCGGCGGATCCCACGTTCGCGGCGCAGGCGGAGGCCAGGAGGAAGGGAATCGGGTCGAGCTCGCGCTCCCTGCACAGCCTCACGAGCGCCGGCGTCACAGCCAGAACGACGATGTCGTTGGTGAACACGGCCGACAGGACGCCGACCAGGACGATCACCAGCCCCATGAGCGCCCCCGGCCCCACCTGGAGCCGCCCCAAGCGGCGGGTCGCCCCGTGGTAGACGCCCCCGAGCCTCAGCTGGGCCGAGACGATCATCATTCCGAACAGGAGGGCGAGCGTCGGCACGTGCACGTGCCCCACCGCGCCTTCGAGGCTGATGGCGCCTCCGACGAGGAGCACGATGGCTCCGAGGAGGGCCACCCCGGTGCGGTCCACCTGGATGCGGGGCAGACCGCCGATGAACATCCCGAGATAGACCGTCAGGAATACCGCTGGCACCATCCGGGAACCACCTCCGGGCGCTCGTCGCATGCAGACGCAAACGTTGAAGATCGGCCCATGCGACGATGCTGCCAACGGGTCCGACACGCCGCGACAGGCGCGGCCGGGCGAGTTGCAGAGGCCGCGCCTCCGCAGCGGTACGCCGCTCCCCGCCCGCACCCCGTGCGCGTAGGCCCCGGGGAGTGTAGATAGAAGGCTCACCCCTGCCCTGCACTCACCGGAGCCACCCGTCATGCGCGTCTTTGCCAGAGGTCCGATCCACCTGATCGCGGCCGTCGTCATGCTCGTGCCCCTGTCGCTGCGGGCACAAGGAACCGCGGAGGACTACCAGCGATCCGCGACCGTCGACACCCGCTTCGACGGTCTCGCCTTGAACGTGATGGACGCTCCCGAGTGGATCGGGAGCTCCGACCGGTTCTGGTACCGGAAGTCGGTCCGCGGTGGGCACGAGTTCGTACTCGTGGACGCGGCCGCCGGGACCAAGGAGCCGGCCTTCGACCACGCCCGTCTCGCGGCCTCGCTCTCGAGCGCGACCGGAGAGCCCTACGCGGCCGCCACGCTCCCGTTCGAGGAGATCACGTTCGATCCCGACGGTGGACATGTCCGGTTCGCCGTGGCCGGGACGGGGTGGCGCTGCAGCACGACCGACTACGTGTGCCGGAGCACGGGGCCCGCACCCGAGCGGATGCGGCGCGGGAGGCGGGGCGAAGCGTCGTACCCGGCGGACATGGACGCCGACGACGACGTCGCGTTCTTGATGCAGAACCCGACCGAGGCACCGTGGGACGACGGCTGGAATCAGGGCGCGGACGTCCTGGACGTGCTCCAGCAGCAGAGGGCGCGAGGCGGACCGGCCGAGGAGACGTCGGTCGCCTCGCCAGACGGCAGCCGGGAGGCCTACATCCAGAACTACAACGTTTGGGTGCGGCCGGTCGGAGGCGAGAAGGGGGAGCCGCTCAGCTACGACGGATCCGAGGGCAACTTCTACACCCTGCGCTCCGTGGCCTGGTCGCCGGACGGGACGAAGCTGGTGGCCTATCGGACGATCCCGGGCTACCACCGCGAGGTCCACTATGTGGTCTCGTCTCCCACGGACCAGCTCCAGCCCGAGGATTCCGTGCGCTTCTACAGGAAGCCGGGTGACGTCCTCGACCACCGCCAACCCGTGCTCTTCGACGTCGCCTCCCGTCGCCCGATGGTGATCGACGACGATCTCTTCCCGAACGCGTACAACATCACGCCCGCGGCGTGGTGGAAGGATGGCAGGGCGTTCACGTTCGAGTACAACCAACGGGGACATCAGGTCTACCGGGTGATCGAGGTGGACGCGGCCACCGGCCGGGCGCGGGCGCTGATCGACGAGCGCTCCGAGCCCAACTCCTTCATCCACTACTCGGGTGGGCGCTACCGCCACGACGTCGACGACGGCCGCGAGATCGTCTGGCAGTCCGAGCGGGACGGCTGGCAGCACCTCTATCTCTACGACGGTACCACCGGCAGGGTGAAGAACCAGATCACGAAGGGTCCTTGGGTCGTGCGCAGCGTCGAGCGCGTGGATGACGAGAAGCGCCAGATCTGGTTCACGGCGGCCGGAATGAACCCGGATCAGGATCCCTACTTCGTCCATTACTACCGGATCGACTTCGACGGGACGGGCCTGACGACGTTCACGCGGGCGAACGGGAGCCACTCCGTGTCGTGGTCGCCGAGCGGCGCGTATTACGTCGACCTCTGGTCGCGCGTGGACATGGCCCCGGTCGGCGAGCTCCGGCGAACGAGCGATCAGAGCCGGGTCATGGAGCTCGAGCGGGGCGACATCGGTGAGCTCGTGAAGGCCGGATGGAAGGCGCCCGAGGTCTTCACGGCGAAGGGCCGGGACGGCAAGACGGACATCTGGGGCATCATCATCCGCCCGACCAACTTCGACCCGTCGAGGAAGTACCCGGTCATCGAGTACATCTACGCCGGTCCCCACGGCTTCTTCACGCCCAAGACATTCTCCGTCGGCTCCCCGCTGCGCAGCGTCGCCGAGCTCGGCTTCATCCTGGTGCAGATGGACGGGATGGGGACGGCCGGCCGCTCACGGGCGTTCCACGATGTCGCGTGGAAGAACATCAAGGACGCGGGATTCCCCGATCGCATCCTCTGGCACCGTGCCGTCGCGAAGAAGTACCCGTGGTACGACATCTCGCGGGTCGGCATCTACGGCGGGTCCGCCGGAGGCCAGAATTCCATGGGTGCGCTGCTCTTCCACCCCGACTTCTACAAGGTTGCGGTCTCGTTCGCCGGCTGTCACGACAACCGGATGGACAAGATCTGGTGGAACGAGCAATGGATGGGCTGGCCGCTCGACGAGAGCTACGTGGCCTCGTCCAACATGGAGAACGCCTGGCGGCTCCAGGGCGATCTGTTGCTGATCTTCGGCGAGCTGGACACCAACGTGGACCCGTCGTCGACCATGCAGGTGGTCAACGCGCTGGTGAAGGCCGGGAAGTACTTCGACATGCTCGTCATCCCCGGGGAGGACCACGGAGCCGGGCGGCGCGGGCCCACCGCCCCGTACGGAGACCTCAAGCGCAACGACTTCTTCGTGAAGCACCTGCTCGGGGTCGACCCGCCCCGACGGAACGCCGCGCCAGCCGTCGGAAGGAACTCGTAGCGTTCGCGCGGGCCCCTGCCACTGCCCGCATCGAGGCGGCACGTGCATGCTTTCGGCTCACGAGCTCGATGAGGCGCGGGAGCCGCCGGTGCTCCTTCGCGGCGACGCGGGGAGCGCCGGCGGCCCTCAGCCGTCCGATCCCGCCTCGTCCTCCGGCTCGGCTTCGACGGCGGCCAGCGTCAGCCCCTCCTTCGCCGCGTGGTCGGCCTCCCTGGCCAGCTCCTCCGCCAATCGCTCGACACGGCTCGCGCTCCGCCCCGAGATCCAGTTCCACGCCAGGCGCCCGGCTCCGGCTCCGAGGCCCGCCCCCACGACGAAGCTGACGGCGGCCAGGGCGGCCGGGAGGCCGGCCGAGCCCGCCACGCCCGCGGCGGCGATGAAGCCCCAGCCGGCCGGGACGCCGTGCAGGACCGCCTTGAGGCGGGCCTTGGACTTCTCCACGACCTGGATGGTCGTCTCCCCACTCGTCGGAGTGATGGAGACCTGCGTGCTCTGGAATCGGTCGGAGCTGGTCCATCGCACGGAGCCCAGCGCCCCGGAGATCACGCCGGCCCCTTCGGCCCGCTCGTCCACCAGGCGGATCAGCCGGGCCATGGCCTCCTCGTTGAGCTCTCCGCGGACGGCGTGGACCGCTCGTCTCACCCGGGGCTCCCCGAAGAGAAGGGAGCCGTGCTCCCGTCTGCGGCTCAGGTCGTCCAGGGCGCGCGTGATCGCCTCGCGCGAGATCCCCACCTCCCGGGCAATCTCTTCCAGGTCCGCCCGGGAGAGGCCACCTCCGGCGCCGGGTCCGGCCGCCTCGTCGATCTCGGAAGCTCTGCGGAGCACCACGGCCACCTCTCGGTCGGTGTAGCGACGACTGCCGTTGTCGACGTCCATGCCCCGCCTCCTGTTCGCTGCCCGAGCAGCGCCGTACCGTTCAGGTCATCCCGGCAGGGCTCTCCGGCCTGCTTCTCGCCCGGGTCCCTGCGCTCCCGTCATCCCATCGAGTTCCCGCACCCCTCCGCCACCGGCGTCGCCTTGCCGTACCTCGCTTTCACTACGGTCGCGCGGCCCTCCGCCGTCACTGAGACCACGAACAGGGCATCGTACTCGGCGTCGCACAGCTCGGCCGGTCGCGGCGCCCCCAGCGCCTGCGCGATGGCGGCGACCGTGTTGCTGTGCCCCACGACGAGGACGGTCCCTCCGGCGTGCTTCATCACCGCCTCGGCGACCGCGCTCGCGTGCTCGGGAACGTTCGAGGTGGCCGACA
The DNA here is from genome assembly GCA_964630935.1 of uncultured Gemmatimonadaceae bacterium. GTDB lineage: Bacteria > Gemmatimonadota > Gemmatimonadetes > Longimicrobiales > Gaopeijiaceae > SZUA-318. The sequence continues at coordinate 24,427 of CAZVYM010000004.1, forward strand.
CCACCTCGGGCGTCAGGTGGAACTCCTCGGCCGTCGGCGCGCCCGTCTCGATCGTGCGCCGGTACTGCGTCGTGATGACGGCCGTCACGCCGGCGTCCTTCAGGGCGCGAGCCAGTGCATCGGCCCGGGCCCTCCCTTCGGCCGAGAGGTGCGGGTCCCCCTCGGGTTGGGCCGCCTTTTCGGCGTGCCGCACCAGGATCACCGTCGTGGTCGGACCCTGCGCCGCCACCGGTCCCGTCCCGGCGCCGAGAACGAAGCCACCGACCATCAGAGCCACCCAGGCTCGACCGTTCATGAACCCTCCTCGTCAGGGGCGTTCGGGGTGCGGGCGGGCCGTCCGGGCGCCAACGCGACCACGAGCATCCAGGCCGTCACGATGAGCAGCCCGCTGGTCTCGCGCGCCTCCTCCACAGCCAGCGAATGCATCTCGAAGGAGTCGAACATATGGGGAAGCGCGGCCGGATCGACCAGTCGTGCGCTGACGGCCGCCCAGAGCACCGCGGTCACCGCCACCACGGACGGGAGCCACCGAGGCACGCGCGCGGCCGCGGACCTCCAGAGGCACGCCACGGCAGCGGCGCCGTAGATCGCCATCCAGCGAACGGGATCCGGGTCGTTGTATTGCACGGCGACCGAGAAGAGGAACAGCAGTGCCATCAGGCCCGACAGAACCCTCATGACCACGTGCACCTCCCGTCTTCCGATGAGCAGGGCTATCCTGACTTCGGTGTCCGGACCGCACCCCACGACCCGCGATGGTCGCCGGACGTGTGCCCGATGGCCCGCATCCGCCGATCCGTCTCCACCGCATGAGAGGCCTTTGTGCGCAGGACAGCAACCCTACCGCTGCTCGTCGCCCTGACGCTGTCCGGCTGCAGCGGCGCGCCGCCGGTGCAGCCGAGCTTCCAGGAGCTCTTCCCGCCCGTCACCGGAGACCTCATGACGATCTCGTCTCCGAGCCTCGCCGATCTCGACGGGGACGGCACGCCCGACATCGTCTTCGGAACGGGTGTGGACCGCACTCAGCCGTCGAATGGCCGCTTCGTCATCGCCAAGGAACCCGACCCCTCGGGGTACGTGGTCGCCGTCTCCGGGGCGACCAACGAGGTCCTGTGGAAGGTCCCCAACCCCCGTGACGCCTTTACGACGGCACGGTTCGCCGACCTGAACGGCGACGGCACGCCCGACGTGGTCATGGGTGGCCGAGAGGGCTCCCTCCACGCCTTCGACGGCAAGGACGGCTCGGTGCTCTGGCGCACGGATCCGCCCGCCGTGGCGAAGACGCCTGCGTACTACTACTTCACGACGCCCGCGCTCATTCCGGACGCGAACGGCGACGGTGTTCCCGACCTGGTCGTAGTCTATGGGGGCAACGCCCTCAAGCTACCGGGCACGCCCCGCGATCCCGGCTACCTCACGGCGATCTCGGGCAAGGACGGAAAGGTCCTGGCCTCGCAGCCCTCCCCCGACGGGGCCGAGATGTACTCCTCGGTCGTGGTGTACGAACGCCCCGACGGCCGGAAGTGGATGGTCTTCGGGACGGGCGGCGAGACGGCTTCGGGCGCCGCGTTCCGTGCCCCGGTCCAGTCGCTTCTGGACGGCACCTTCCAGGACTCCGTCGAGCGACTGTGCGAGCCCGGGCAGAAGGGTGTGATCGCCCCGGCCACGATGGTGGACCTCGACGGAGACGGCGAGCTCGACATCGTGCTGAGCACCTTCGACGGGCGCGTGATCGCGGTCGACGGCGCGAGCGGCAAGACCCTCTGGACCGAGCAGGACCCGGGCGAGGAGACGTACCACCCGGCCGCGGTGGTGCGAAAAGCCGGGGGCGGGCTCGGACTCTTCGTGTCGCGGGGGATCGGCACCTTTCCCAATTACTCGGGCAGCGTCCACCGGCTCATCGACGCGGCCGACGGGACGGTCCTCTACAAGTACCAGGACTCCTTCTCCCCCGCGGGGGCCCCGCTCGCCGTGGATCTCAACGGAGACGGGATCGACGAGCCGATCTTCTTCTCCACGCGTTTCCCCAGACAGCAGGGGGCGCGCGTCTACGTGCTCGACGTCTCCGGCAAGAGGCTCATCACCCACGATCTGAGCACGATCTTCTGGAGCACGCCCGTCGTGGCCGACCCACGCCACACCGGCACGCTCGAGATGATCGGTCTCTCCTGGACCCAGGCCCCGGGCGAGGGCCAGTCCACCTGGCGCGACCTCCACTGGCAGATGCTGCGCCTGAATCTCAACGCTCCCACGCCCACCTTCCGAAGCTGGGCCGGCTACATGGGAACGGACTGGGACGGCATCTGGAGGAAGCCCGGGACCCCCTAATTGCCCGACGTCCGATCGATGAACGCGTCCAGCGTGGCCTTCCACTTCGGCAGCATGTCCGGGTTCACGTACACCATGTGCCCCGACTCGAAGTCGACGCGCTGGATGTTCTTGCGCAGCTCGGGGGTCAGACCGATGTGGTCCATCGTCCAGGCCGCGGCGAAGTAGGGCGTGGCCAGGTCGTACAGGCCCGTCAGCAGAAGCACCTGGAGCTTCGGGTTCCGCTCCATGGCCCCGGCGAGGTCCGGTCCGACGTTCGTGAACCCGCTCTGCCCGAAGCCCGCGTTGCCACCGTGCTTCCAGTTCCACGGGTTCACGTTTCCGCTCGGCACGTACTCGCGTTCTCCGTCGTAGCCCAGCTCGTCGCGCAGATAGGTGTTCCATGCGGCCGTGTACGCGGCCTTGATCGCCGAGGACTGCGGATCCTGCTCCGGCGTGCGCTCGAGCAGGTCCCCCGTGGGGCCGGTGAAGCGAGCGTCGAGGCGGCCCACGACGAGTCCCTTGTCACGCAGCAGCTCCTTCTCGAACTCGGGTGCGGTCACACGCAGATCGGCGTCATCCAGGAAGTCGCGGCTCAGCCCGGTGTACGCGTGGAGCTGGTCGAGAATACGGCTCCGCTCGGCCGGGTCGAGCGCGCCCCCCTTCAGGAGGGCCGTCGCGTACTCCCCCATCGCGAACGCTTCGACCTTGCGCAGGAAAGGCTCCAGCTCTGCCGGTCGTGGATCGGGGAGCGCGTGGCTGTACCACGCCACGGCCGCGTAGGAGGGGAGGTTGACGATGTAGGCGAGGTCGTCGCCGGGCGAGAAGATGAGCGTGCGCAAGTCGAGCACGGTCGACAGCAGCACGACGCCGTTGAGGTCGATGTTGGCGCGCTGGAGCGTGCTCGCGAGCATGGCGGAGCGCATCGTTCCGTAGCTCTCGCCGAGCAGGTACTTGGGCGAGTTCCAGCGATCGCTCTGGCTGAGGAAGCGCTGGATGAACTGCGTGAGCGAGCGGGCATCTTCGTCGACGCCCCAGAACTGGGAGCCGGAGGCCTCGCCGAGCGGCCGGCTGAATCCGGTGCCCACCGGGTCGACCATGACGATGTCGGTCTTGTCGAGCAGCGTATACGCGTTGTCGACGATCCGGTACGGAGCCGGTGGCATGTGGTCCGTGGTGGGGGTCACGACGCGCCGCGGACCCATGATGCCCATGTGCAGCCAGAAAGACGAAGAGCCCGGCCCTCCGTTGTACGAGAACATGATCGGTCGCCTGGACTCGTCCTTGACGCCGGTGCGCGTGTAGGACGTGTAGTAGACCTCGGCGATCGGCTTCTCGTCCTGGTCACGCAGGATGATGCTACCCACGACGGCATCGTAGTCCACCGTCTGGCCGCCCACGGTCACCGTGTGGTGGCTCCGCCAGTGGGCCGGCTCCGGCGCCGACGTGGTGTCCTGTGCCCGAAGCACGGCCGGCACGGTCAGGCAGACGGCGAGGAGAAGGGTCGGAAGGAACGACGGCCTGTTCATGGATGCTCCCGGTTCGACTGCGACGCGCCCGGCCCTGGAGGGCCGCTCGGAAAGGCCGTCAAACTACGCCCCGGCCCCGGCGACGCCAACGGGGTCGTCGGGGAGTCGACCTGCCCGCACCGGCGGCCGGGCATTGTTCTGCACTCGTCCGGGCGCGAATGTTGAACCTCGCGCTCCGACCTCCTGCCCTCTCATTCTCCAGGTGACGGTGCCCAGGCTTCACGGAATCGGACACGGACGCGGCAGGCACGCGACCGACCGCAGACCGCTCAACGTCTCGCGGGCATGGACCGAGACGCGCGCCCTCATGTGGACGCATCGCAAGAGCCTGGTCATCGGGTTCTCGCTCATGTTGGTGAGCCGGTTGGCCGGATTCGTGCTGCCGACCAGCTCCAAGTTCTTGATCGACGACGTCCTGAGGCAGGGGCGGACCGAGCTGCTGGTTCCGATCGCGATCGCGACCGGCGTGGCGACCCTCCTCCAGGCAGTCACCTCTTTCGGACTCACGCAGGTGGTGAGCGTCGCGGCTCAGCGGGCGATCGCCGACATGCGCATCGCCGTGCAGCGGCACGTCGTGCGCCTTCCCGTCTCCTACTTCGACTCCACCAAGACGGGAATCCTGATCTCCCGCATCATGAGCGACGCGGAAGGCATCCGGAATCTGGTAGGCACCGGTATCGTGCAGCTCGTCGGGGGCTTCATGACGGCGACGATCGCGCTGGCGGTCCTCTTCTGGGTGAACTGGCGCCTGACGCTGATCACGATCGTGGCGCTCGCGCTGTTCGGGATCATGATGGCGATCGCGTTCAAGCGACTGCGTCCGATCTTCCGTGAGCGGAGCGTGATCAACGCGGAGGTGACGGGTCGCCTCACCGAGACGGTCGCGGGCATCCGGATCGTGAAGGTCTACACCGCCGAAGACCGGGAGCAGGGTGCGTTCGCCGACGGGGTCGAGCGCCTCTTCGCCAACGTTCGGCGGACCCTCACGGGCACCTCGGCGGTCGGCTCCGGGACGACCGTCATCGTCGGGATCATCGGTGTGCTCGTCACCATCCTGGGCGGGCGCGCCGTGCTCGCGGGCACGATGACGGTCGGAAGCCTGGTGATGTACGTCTTCTACGTCGGCATGGTCGCCCAGCCGCTCGTGCAGATCGCCTCGATCGGCACGCAGATCTCCGAGGCGTTCGCGGGGCTCGACCGCATCCGCGAGATCCGGGACATGGACACCGAGGACGCGCGCGACGCGGCGAACGACCACGTCCCCGAGGTCGAGGGAGACATCGAGTTCCGCGACGTCTGCTTCGAGTACGTCGAGAACGTGCCTGTCCTGCACGACGTGTCCTTCGCCGCACCGGCGGGCTCGACCACGGCGCTGGTCGGCTCCAGCGGAGCGGGCAAGAGCACGCTCATCGGCCTCGTGATGGCCTTCTACCACCCCACCAGCGGACACGTCCTGGTGGACGGGAGGGACCTGGAGGGGCTCAAGCTCCACGAATACCGCTCGCACCTCGGCGTCGTCATGCAGGAGAATTTCCTGTTCGACGGGACGATCCGCGACAACATCGCGTTCGGAAGGCCCGACGCCACCGACGAGGAGATCGAGATGGTGGCGCGCGTCGCTCACGTCGACGAGTTCGTGGAGCCCTGGAAGGACGGCTACGACACCGTGGTCGGAGAGCGGGGCGTGAAGCTCTCGGGAGGGCAGCGCCAGCGCGTCGCGATCGCGCGGGCGATTCTCGCCGATCCCAGGATCCTCATTCTGGACGAGGCCACGTCGAGCCTCGACAGCGAGAGCGAGGCGATGATCCGCGATGGACTGCGTAGGCTACGCGCGGGACGGACGACCTTCGTGATCGCCCACAGGCTCTCCACCATCGAGAGCGCCGATCAGATCCTGGTGATCGAAGAAGGCCGCATCGTCGAGCGCGGCGACCACGCCGAGCTGATGGCTCTGGGCGGGCGTTACAGGGACCTGCACGACCGGCAGTACGGAATCGAATCCGATCTGTTCATCAATCCCGGAGAGGACTTCACTTCCGAGGTCGGAATCGAGGACGAGGTCCCGGGCCGGGCCTGACGGGCGAGGCCACAGGCCGATCCTGACCCACGAGGTTCCGGGCCGA
>CAZVYM010000004.1:30485-58234 GCA_964630935.1 uncultured Gemmatimonadaceae bacterium
CGGGCCTGACGGGCGAGGCCACAGGCCGATCCTGACCCACGAGGTTCCGGGCCGAGCCAGACGGGAGGGGCCACGGGTCGATCCCGACCGAGGACGTCGCGAGCCGGGGCACCGCGAAGACGAGACGGTCTCGGCGGCCGGACGATTCGCCGCCGAGACCATGTGCCTCGTTCTCGCGTCCGGTGGATCCTACCGGATGCCGATACCTGCCATGATCATCAGACCGCTATTGTCGTAGGCACCTTGTCCATCGGTGGTTCCGATGCCCAGGTCGTTGAATCCGCGCACATAGCGAGCTTCGATCGTCAGGTCACGGGCACCCTGGAAGTGAAGCCCGACTCCGGCCACCCCCTCGAACACCCTGCTCTGCCGACCATCCTGGGGGCAGTCGCCCAGCCCGGTCGTGCACCGCACCTCGAAGGACGCCTGCGGGCCCAGATACGCGTAGGGCGCGAACTTCGTGGGTGACGTCGACGAGATGGTCAAATAGATGGGGACGTCGACGTAATCGATCTTGCGATTGTCCCCGATCTTCGTGCTGGTGCCTCCCCGCTGTGAATAGAGAAGCTCGGTCCCAAACCCGAAATGGCTGTTCGCCGCGTGGTCCTGATATGCGAGCCCCAAAGCGAATCCGGTGCGCCCGTTGAGCTTGCCGGGCGCGACCGTCGGGGTCGTCGTAGCGAGGCTTCCGTGTGACACGCCGGCCTTCAATTGAAGCTGGGCGCTCGCTTTCGGAGTGGCCAAGGCGGTGAGGAGCAGGGCCAATGGCACGACGCGCCATTGTCTCATGACGTTCTTCATGATCGTCCCTCCTTGTCCTTACAAAGCATTTATATGAAATGACTTATAGGACTCGCTCCTGGCACCGGCCCGTACGGGCGGAGTCGTTGAGGTGGACCCGCCGGCGCACGGACGGCACGGGCGCGAACCCTACAAATCCGTTCTCTTGGATGCCGGCAGGTGCGCGGCCGGTTGCCGCCGACGGCCGGTCGGAGACGCCAGGGAGGCTCTCTGCCTCCCTACGGCCGACTCAGAGTGACAGTCCGGCGTCGATCGCCGCCTGGCGATCCGGGTGGCCGTCCAGCGCGGCACGGATCGCGTCCACGGGGTAGGCGCCGGTGTCGCGCAGCGCGGCTCCGACCGCCATGAGCGCCCAGGCCTCCTTCTTCCGCTCCCACCCGGGGACCCGCGCGAAATCCAGCTCCACGAGGCGGGCGGCGGTCTCGACCGGCGGGAGGCCGGCCGCGCGGTAGACGACGGCGTCCGGACTCGCGCTCCGAATGCGGGCCGCGACGAGCGCGTGACCCTCCGGGAAGAGGTCGAGCACGACGTCGGGCGACGAGATCCCCGTGAAGAGGATCTCCTCCGGGCTGAGGATGACCTCGGAGACCGAGTATCCGGTGCGCACGGTGACGGGGTAGTCGCTCCGTTGGCTGGCCCAGAGGCCGGAGAGAACGCCGCCACGAGCCAAGCCACCCGCCGCGGACACGATGTGCCTTCCGGCCGCGCCGGCCACGATCCAGCGCAGAGGCCGGGCCAGGTCGCTCCCGAAACGCGCCTCGATCGGTCGGGGTCCCAGCCGCGGCGACCCCACGAGTCCGGCATGCTGCGCCCGATACGCACGGCCGTACTCGGGGCGGGGCTCGTCCCGAAGGACGCCCGTGGTGAAGCCGAGCGACGCGAGCGTCTCCTGCATTCCCTTGCGGCTCAGCCGGTTGGCCGGAGCGAAATACGCCGCGCACAGCTCCCAGACGTCCACGAGAGAGAAGCCGTCGTTCCGCAACGCATGCGTCATGAGCTCGGTGACGTTCGGCTCGAAGGTGGTGGTGCGGGCCACGAAGCTCGCGCCGTTGACCTCCACGGTCCTGCAGATGTCCATCGGCCGCTCGAGCTGGCCGAGGGGCGTCGTGGCGGTCACCGCACCCGGCGGCGTGCTCACCGAGTGCTCCCCGCCGGTCATCCCGTAGTTCAGGTTGTTGAAGACGATGACGGTCACGCCGATGTTGCGCCGCGCCGCGTTGATCAGGTGATGGCCGCCGATACCGCAGCCGCCGTCGCCGATCAACACGACCACATGCAGGTCCGGGTTGGCGAGCTTGATGCCCGAGGCGTACGTGATCGACCGGCCGTGCAGCCCGTGGAAGGCGTTCGTGGTGAAGAACTTGTCGGACAGGCCCGAGCAGCCGATGTCGGAGACGATCACGACCTTCTTCGGGTCGAGGCCCAGCTCCGCCAGGGCCGCGTCGAGGCGCTCCAGGATCGTGCCGTGCCCGCACCCCGGACAGAACGGGAACGGGAGGGTGGCCGGGTCGAGATAGCTCCGAGCCCCACCTCCGACACCGGAGCCCGCCGCCGCTCCGCCCCGAGCCTCCGATGGCGCGCTCACGGGAGACCGATCTCCTTCCGGATCTGAGCGGGCGCGATGAGCTGCCCGTCGACCCTGTGGATCCCGAGAACCTCCCGGCCGCGCCCGGCCAGGCGCTCCACCTCACGCCGGTATTGTCCGAGGTTTAGCTCCGCGACGGCCACCTTCCGGACACCCTCCATGGCCTCGAGAAGCTCGCGTTCGGGCACGGGCCAGAGCGAGTGAACGACCACGCTCGACACGCATCCGCCGGCCCGGCGAGCTTGGCGAACCGCCTCCCGTGCAGCTCGGGCCACGATGCCGTAGCTCACGAGGAGCACGTCCGCACCGTCCTGCAGGTCGAGCTCGACCGCGGTGATCTCGTCGAGGTGCTCTTCCACCTTGGCGGCGAGTCTGAGGTTCAGCGGGCCGACGGCCGCGGGCGACTTGGTCAGATATCCCCGCTCGTCGTGCGAGGACGTGGTGAAGCGCACGATGTGCGGGCCGCCGAACGGCGACATCGTGGGTACCTCGTCGTCCGCGCCGACGCGGTAGGGCACGAACGCCTCGTCGGGGGGCGCGAGGGCTCTCTCCCGTATGGGCGCCGACTCGAGGTCCGCCGCGTCCACGGTCGCGTGACCGAGGAGCGTCTCCTTGTCCGTGGCGAGGAAGACGGGAACGCGGAAGCGCTCCGCGAGATCGAAGGCCCGCCGGGTGAAGACGTAACAGTCGGTCACACTCGTCGGCGCGAGCACGATCACGGGATAGCCGCCGGACGTCCCCCACCGCAGAAACTGGACGTCGCCCTGGGCCACGGTGGTGGCGCCGCCGGTGGCGGGGCCCATGCGCTGGGCATCCACGATCACCATCGGCACCTCGCCCATGATCGCGAGCCCGATGTTCTCGCTGTAGAGGCTGATACCCGGGCCGCTGGTGGCGGTGAGCACGTGCGAGCCCGTCATGGCCGCGCCGATGCACAGGCCCATGGCGGCGATCTCGTCTTCGGCCTGGATCGCCACGCCGCCCACCTTCGGCAGCTCCCGCGTCATGTGGAGCAGGATGGGCGTGGCCGGAGTGATGGGGTAGCCCGCGAAGAAGTCGCAGCCCGAGTCGAGGGCAGCCCGGGCGATGGCCTCCGCTCCGTCGATGAACTCGCGCATGGTGGTCTCGATGATCGGTGCACTCGTGCTCACGCACGGCATTCGCGGGGATCTCCGCGGCCTCATGGGCGGATGCCCGCAGCTTTGTGGAATGTCCCGCAGCGACGCCGGCTCCGCCGTCGGGAGATTTCCGGGGCCCGGTGTCAGGAGGGGGTGCGAGAATGCTACTCGACGCCCAGCGCCCTCACCGGATCCTGTCGAATGGCGCGCCACGCCGGAACCGCCGCGGCCAGAGCCGCGACCGCCAACATGCCGAGGGCGACTCCCCCGAACGTCACGGGGTCGGCGGGGCGCACGCCGTAGAGGAACGTGCTCAGGAAACGCGTGCCCAGCAGTGCCGCGGCCCCACCGATCACGAGGCCGACCGCCACCAGGCGGAGCGCGCCGAAGATCACGGACGACGCCACGGTTCCCGCGCCAGCGCCCAGCGCACGGCGCACCGCGATCTCGGGCGCCCTCAGTCGGACGCCCAGCGCGAGGACGCCGTAGATGCCCACGGCCGCCACCGCGAGCGCGAGGGTGCTGAACAGCCCCATCAGGAAGGCGGCGAATCGCGGCGTGGCCGTCTGGGCGAGATACGCATCCCGAAGGGAGGTGGGAGCGTAGACGGGAAGGGACGGGTCGAGATCATGCACGACCGTGCGGATGGCCGGCAGCACCGAGGCCAGCCCCGAGGGCGCCCTGAAGGAGACCTCCAGGGTGCGGCTGGGAACCTGGCGGATCGAAAAGAAGATGTCCGGGCTGTTAGGCGCGTCCATCATGCTCTGGGTGAGATTGCGATAGCGCACGTTCTCGACGACGCCCACGATCTCGGCCCGGTTGCCGGGGTTGTCGGGGTTTCCGACGTAGACGCTCCGCCCGACCGGCGTCGGGTCTTCGGGGAAGACGCGATCCACCATCGCTTTCGTGACCACGACCACGCCGTGCCCGCTCTCGTCGTCGGCCGGGGTGAATTCGCGCCCCTGCAGGATGCGCACACCCAGGTGCTGGAAGTAGCCGGGGCTCACGCTGTGCCGGAAATACCGGATCAGGTGATCGACATCGTCGGGGCGCACGATGTACGAGCCGCTGGCGCGGCCCCGGAAGGGAAAGTCCGAGGACACCGACACGTCCGATACCCCCGGCACTCGGCCCACGCGCCGCATCACCTCCTCCGTGAAGTCCCTGACCGCCGAGGCATCCGGATACGTGCCGCGCGGAAGCGAGACCCTGAAGACCCGAACGTCGTCCATCTTCATCCCCGGGTCCACGGCGAGCTGCGCCCGCGCGCTCCGCACGAGCAGCCCCGCGCCGACCAGGAGAAGCAGAGCCAGACTGACCTGGACGACGACGAACAGGTCCCGCACCCGACCGCCGCGCCGTGAGGATCCGCGCGCCGAGCCGCGCAGCGCGGCCGCCAGGTCGGAGCGCGCGCCGGCCGCGGCCGGTGCGAGTCCGGCGATGCAGCCCGATGCGGCGACCACCGCGAAGGAGAACAAGAACACGCCCGCGCTCATCGCCGGCGCGGCGTAGTCGGGCAACACGCCCGAGGGGATTCGCGGCGCCAGGCTGCGAATGGCCCACCACGCGAGGACGAGCCCCACCGCGCCACCGATCGCCGCGAGCAGCAGCGTCTCGGTGAGGATCTGGCGCGCCAGGCGTCCGCGCTCCGCACCGACCGCTCGACGCACGACCCATTCGTGCGTGCGACCGTGCGTCCGCGCCAGGAGCAGGTTGGCCACGTTCGCCACCGCGATCAGAAGGAGGAGCGCCCCCGCTCCGAGGAAGATCCACAGGAGTCGGCCCGTCGTGCCGAGGAAGGCGTCGCGGAAGCTCTGCACCCGGGCGAAGCGGTCCTTGTTGAGGTCCGGGTGCTCCCCCTGGAGATCCCGAGCGATGGCTTCGAGCTCTTCCTGGGCCCGCTCGAGCCCCACGCCCGGCGCGAGCCGCCCGATCACCGGGAGGAACCGAGTTCCCCGGCTCTCCAGGACATCCGCCGACCGAACCAGGGAGATCATCCCCATGGGAATCCAGAGCTCGGCGTCCGGATCGACTCCACGGAACCCATCGGGCATCACGCCCACCACCGTGACGCTCCGGTCGTTGAGATCGACGGTCCGCCCCACGACGTCCGGATCGGATCCGAAGCGGCGCTTCCAGAGGTCGTGGGACAGCACGGCGACCGGGTAGCCGTCCGGCGTGTCGTACTCCGCGGTCGTGAAGGTCCGACCGAGCGCCGCGTCGCCGCCGAGCAGCTCGAAGAAGCCGCGACTCACGACCTCGCCCGTGACCCGCTCCGCGTCGTCTGCCCCGCTCAAGGTGAAGCTGTTGGCGTCCACCCCGACCATGGGCGAGATCGTGCGGGAGCGGGCACGCCAGTCGCGGAACTCGGGCACGGATGCGTAGCGGATCGCCTCCTGTCCGTCGGAGACGTGCGTTCCGTCGACGAACACCAGCCGATCGGCGTCGCGGAAGGGCATCGCCCGAAGAACCGCGGAATCGAGCACGCTGAAGATGGCCGTGTCTCCCGCCACCGCGAGCCCGAGCGTGAGCGCGGCCACGACGGTGAAGACCGGATTTCTCCGAAACGTCCGCAGCGCGAATGCGATGTCCTTCCCCAGGGTCTCCATCCTCATCCCCTCCCCTCTTTCCCGTGTCGACCGGCGACGCAGCCGTCGCTCGATCTCGTGCCGATCTCCGAAGCTCTCCTCGGCCGCGCGGCGAGCCTCCCCGCGGCTCAGGCCCTCACGCACGAGCTCCTCGGTCCGGAGATCGAGATGGAGCTCGATCTCCTCCCGGATGTCCGCGTCCCGGGCGCTCGTCGCGCTCGGAGGAAGCGCTCTGCGAAACGGGCGAAACCTCACGTGGGCACCGGGGGCTAGGAGCTCGTGTCGCCCAGGATTGCGGTCACGGCGCCCGAGTACTCCGCCCAACGGGCCGACTCCGAACGGAGGTGGCTCGTGCCCGCCTTCGTGATCCGGTAGAACTTGGCACGCCGTCCGGTGTCGGTGCGGCCCCATTCGGCTTCCACCAGTCGCCGACGCTCCAGGCGGTGGAGCGCCGGATAGAGCGCCCCCTCCTCGACCGCAAGCGCGCCCTCACTCCCTTCCCGGATCGCCTTGCCGATCGCGTACCCGTGCAGGGGCCCCACCGACACGGTCCTCAGGATCAGGATGTCGAGCGTTCCCGTGAACAGATCGCTGCCGCTCATCACGCACCCCTTCGTGGGTCATCCCTCGTTCACTCAGGTATATAGGGCTTGACCCATCGTTGAGCAAGGGGTCATGGGCGACCGAGCCGAGGACCGACCGATGCACCGGGGCGAGACGACCACGCTCGACGAGTCCGTTGCCCCACGGTCCCCGCCGCGCCCATTATGCGCCTTCCCCGAACCGGTATGCGCCTTCCCCAGAACAGGAAGAGTCCATGCACCCCAAGGCCCGCAGGATCCCGGCCGTCCTCCTTCCGATCGCCGTCGTCGTCCTCGGCGCGTGCAGCTCGAAGCCCTTCCCGGGCCTCGACGACATACGGCAGGCGGACCTCCACGACGACCTCTACGCGATGGCGAGCGACGCGATGCGTGGGCGGGAGACGACCACGCTCGACGAGCTGAAGGCGTCGTCGTGGGTCGCGGAGCGGGCGCGAGCGGCCGGCCTCGAGCCGGCGGGCGAAGACGGCTCCTTCTTCCAGTGGTTCCCCCTCCGATGCGCACGTACGAGCGCGATGAGCGTGGTCGAGGTGGGCGGCCGGCCGCTGGAGCTCTGGAGCGACGTCGTCGTCATGAGTCCGACGGAGGCCCGCGCCGCGGGCCGCGTGCTCTGGCTGGGCTCGGCGAGTCCGGCCGACAGCCTCCGGCACGACGTGAGGGGACGGATCGTCGCCGTGATGGCGCGTGGTGAGGACCCACCGTCGGACTCCATCCTGGCTTCGCGCTACTACGTGATCCGGACGGTGCGGCGCGCCGCCGGAGTCTGGGTCCGCCGCGGCGCATCCGCGGTCATCGTGGTGGCCGATTCGACGCTCGATCCCCTCTTCGCTCGCGCAGGCGCCTACGCCCGGCGCGGTCGGGTCACCCTCGAGGAGGGTCAGCCCCTCGAGCCCCGCACGGAAGCTCCCACGCTGCTCGTGCGCGGCAGCACGGCTCCGACGCTACGCGCGGCCGGAGCTCGGGCGAGCATCGACCTGAGCGTCGACCACTTCACCTATCCGTCCGTGAACGTCATCGGGCGCGTCCCGGGTCGGGATCCGACGGTGCGCGGCGAGTACGTGCTGTTCAGCTCGCACACCGACCACGACGGAGTGCGCGCCGCCGTGGGAGACGACTCGATCTTCAACGGAGCGGACGACAACGCGTCGACCAGCGTGGCGCTGCTGGCCATCGCGCGCGCGTTCTCGCGCCATCCGGGCCGTCGCTCCGCGCTCTTCGTGTGGCACGGGGCCGAGGAGCGGGGTCTCTGGGGATCCAGGTGGCACGCCCACCACCCCGTGGTGCCGCTCGACTCGATCGTGGCGGTGCTGAACGGTGACATGATCGGCCGCAACAACCCCGACAGCGCGGCTCTCCTCGGCGTGGTCCCGCCCCATCGGAACTCCACCGCGCTCGTGGACATGGCGTTGGACGCCAACCGCCAGCTCGGGCACTTCGCCGTCGACAGCTCCTGGGACAGCCCGGATCACCCGGAGGGGTTCTATTTCCGGAGCGACCACTACTACTACGCGGCGCTCAACGTGCCGGCCGTCTTCTTCACCACGCTGCTGCACCCCAACTATCACACCCCGTTCGACAGCCCCGACCGGATCGACTACGCGAAGCTCACCCGCATGACCGACTGGATGTACGGTACCGGATGGCTGGTGGCGAACGCGGATCGACGCCCCGCGATCGACCCCGGATTCAAGCTGGAGAGGTCAAGATGAGCCGTCCCGCTTCGATGCATCGCCTCCTCGCCACCGTGATCACGCTGTGCGTGCCGGGGACGGCCGCGGCCCAGGCGCACCCGCACGTTCACCACCTGGAGCCCACGCCCTCCACAGTCGTGTTCGGTTACTACTCGGCGGCGCTCGAGCCCGTCTTGCGCGTGGCGTCGGGTGATACGCTGGTCGTGCGCACGCTCCACACGGGGAGCCCGAGGCTCCTCGAGCGCGCGGACTTGCCCCCCGAAGAGGTCGAGCCGTCCCTGCGCGACATCTGGACCCAGGTGACGGACCGGGGGCCCGGCGGTCACGTGCTCACCGGCCCCGTGTACGTGGAGGGTGCGGAGCCGGGCGACGTGCTCGAGGTGCAGATCCTCGCCATCGACCTTCCCATCGACTACGGACTGCAGAGCTGCGGCGGATTCGAGCGTTCCCTCTGCGCGGGTGTGGGACCCCGCATCTTCCGGCTGGATCGCAAGAGCATGACGTCGGACTTCGGTCACGGGGTGACGATCCCGCTCCGTCCCTTCTTCGGGAGCATCGGTGTGGCGCCCCCTCCGGACTCCGGCCGCCTGAGCAGCAATCCTCCGGGCATCCACGGCGGCAACATGGACAACCGCGAGCTGGTGGCCGGCACGACGCTCTACCTTCCGGTCCACGCGCCCGGCGCGCTCCTGGAGATCGGTGACGGACACGCCGCGCAGGGTGACGGCGAGGTGGCCCAGACGGCCATCGAGACCTCGCTCGTCGGTCGCCTGAAGCTCACCGTGCGCAAAGACATGCATCTGGACTGGCCCCGTGCCGAGACGCCCACGGACTGGATCGTGATGGGCATGGATCCCGACTTGACCAAGGCCACGCACATCTGCGTCGAGCAGGCGGCGAAGTTCCTGGAGGAGAAGGGGATCTCCGAAGGGGAGGCCTACCGGTTGGTGAGCCTGGCCGTCAGCCTACGCATCACCGAGCTCGTCGACGGCAACGTCGGCGTCCACGCGATGATCCCGAAATCACTGTTCGCGCGGAGGTAGCAGGCCCTTCGCGACCCGCACACGCTCCCTCAGCTCCTTCACCACCGGGCTCGAGGCCCAGGGCGTGAGCCACGCCTCGTGCCCGCGCGGAATGAAGCGCACGGTCTCGCCCACGGCGGTCCCGCGGGCGAAGGTGACCTTCACCCACTTCAGCTTCTGCCAGCGTGTCTCCTCGACGTCGACCACGTCCCGGAGAGGCACGCGCACACCCCGGCGCGGATCGCGGCCGATCACCAGGTGTTGGCCGTCGAGCCATGCATGCCGGAAGCGCCCGAACCAACGCTGGGTGAGAACGGATGCGACGACCGCCACGCCCAGGATCGTCCACTTCGCCCCGAAGCCGATCTCGTCTCCCCCGTCGAGCCAGGCCCCGACGGCGACGGCGGCCGTGAGGAGCATGACCATGACGGGGACGGCCTGGGCGAACCAGGCGGTCGACGCCGACGTCAGCGGAAGGGGCTCGGAGGTCCGCTCGGCGTGTGGCATCGCAACGGGTAGGCTACCAGATCTTGTCGCCGACCGCCTGCTCGAGCCGATATCGGCCCTGCACGAGCTCGTAACGCGCGCGAAGCTGCACGAGCTTCGCCTGTGCGAGCAGGGTCTCCGCGTCGAGCACGTCCAGGTTGGTGACCACGCCGGCCTGGTAGCGGGTCCGTGCGAGATCGAGAGCCTGCGTGGCCTGGCGTACCTGGAGGTCCGCGGTCTGGATCTTCTCCCGACTGGCGCGAACCGACGCGACGGCCTTCTCGACATCGGTCGTGACTCGCCGTGCAAGGGTCTGCGTGCGCGAGCGGGCAACGCTCTCCTCGGCCTCCGAGACCCGGACCTGACTCCGCGTCCGGTCACCGTTGTAGATGGGAAGCTGGATCGACATCCCCGCGGAGAAGTTGGGCTGGAACTTGTTGAGGTTCGGCACGTAGCCGTTCTTCGCTCCGGCGCTCAGCGCCAGGCCCAGGGAGGGGCGGTCGGCGAGCGCGGCCAGCTGCGTCTGCACCTTTGCGGAGGCTTCGGCGTCGCGCGACAGCTTCACCTCGGGCCGTTGCGCCAAGGCGGCGGCCACCAGAGAGTCCACGGCGAGGCTCGTCGAATCCACCTCGAAAGCGCCCACGGGCTCGACCATCGAGTCCGCCGGCAGGCCGAGGAGCTCGCGCAGCTCGATCGTGCGCTCGTCCAGCGCATTCGCCAGGTCCACCCTCTGGCTCCGGGCCGTGGCGATCCTCACCTGGGTGGTCAGGACGTCGAAGTCCGTAGCCGTGCCCGCCTTGACTTTGTCCTGGATGACCTGGAGGTGCTGGCCCAGGGCGGAGATCTCGTCGTCCTGGACGCTCAGGTTCTGCTGGAGGAAGAGCACGGCGTAGAACGCCTGCGCCGTCTGATACGCGAGTCCGGACTTCACCAGCTCCACGTTCTCCGCGGCGCTCCGCCGATACGTCTGTGCCTGCTCGACGGCCGTCTGACGGCGCCCCCAGTCGTACACGGTGTGGTACAGGCTGAAATGGGCGTCGTAGTTGTTGGCCGGGAAGAGCGAGAACGCCTCGTTGTTGAGCGTCAGGCTCGGCACGGGGCCGACGCGGGCATACGAGCCCTCGGCCGTGACGACGGGAGTGAACGCGCTCTGCCGCTCCCGCACCCGCGCTTCCGAGGCCGAGACTCCGTTCCCGGCCTCCACGACGGCCGGATGCGTGGCGATCACGCGCTGGATCGCCTGCTCGACCGTGAGGGAATCCGGAACCTGGATACCCGCCAGGCCACCCGCGGAAAGGAGGGACGCCGCCAGGGCGAGCCCGATCGTCCGTTTCATATGCACTAACCCCTCATAGACCATGGTCCGGGTGCGGCCCGCTCATTCGGCCATCACGGCCCCGCCCCCGTGGCGTCCGTGATGCCGTCGCAGGAAGAAGACCGGCACGATCGTCACCAGGAGCACGAAGAAGGCCACCCTGAAGACGTCATCGACCGCCGACACGAACGCCTGTTGGTGAACCCAGGATCCCACGAGGGCCGCCGCCTGCGTTCCCGCGTCACCGTACCTGCTACCCACCGCGTTCATCGCGAAGTGCTGCAGCCCCCGAACCGTGTGCTGGAAGGTGGCCGAGTACTGGTTGATCTGCTCTCCGTAGAGCGTCGCATGATAGATGGTGCGGCGCGTGAGAATCGTGCCGAACACCGCGACACCGAAGCTTCCGCCCACTTGTCGGATCACGTTGATGAGGCCCGAGGCCTGGGCCATCTTCGCGTTGGGAATCTCCGAGATCGCGACCGTGGTCAGAGGCGAGAAGAGCAATCCCATCCCGATTCCCCGCAGATAGAGCGGCAGGAGGATCTGCCATTTCTCCGACAGGAGCGACAGGAAGCTGAACTGGTACATGGTCAACGCCATGATGCTCAGCCCGAGGAGAATGGGGACCCGCCCGTCGTACTTGTCCGTGAACATCCCTGCGAAGGGCGCCGTGAGGCCCAGAAGGAGCCCGACCGGAAGGAAGACCAGGCCCGCCTGGAACGGCGTGTAGCCCAACGAGTCCTGCAGGTAGATGGGCAGGAGGAAGTTGGCCCCGAACATCCCCACGCCGAAGGAGAACAGGACGAGGTTGCTCACGGAGAAGTTGAAGTTCCGGAAGAGCTCGATCTCGACCAGGGGATGCTCGACGATGAACTCGGTGGCCAGGAAGGCGCCGAGCCCCACGAACGCGATCAGGAACGACGTCAGGATGAAGCCCGAGCTCCACCCTCCCGTGTTCCAGGCGGAGTTCCCGTTCGCGAGCGCGAGGAGCAGCGCCGTGAGACCCGCGCTCAGGGTCACGAACCCCCAGATGTCGAACCCCCTGCCAGGGGCCGGACGGTGCTCGCGCAGGATGAAGCCGGCCGCGATCATCCCCATGATGCCCACCGGGACGTTCACGTCGAAGATCACGTTCCAGTCGAAGCGATCGATCAAGTAGCCGCCGAGCGTGGGGCCGAGCGATACGGAGGCCGAAGCGGCGACCGACCAGAATCCCAGCGCGATCCCGCGCTTCTCCGGAGGGAACTCCCGCGTGATGATCGCCATGCCGACGGGGAGCAGGAAGCCGGCACCGGCGCCCTGGATGACCCTGAAGGTGATCAGCACGTCGATGTTCCCGGCCAGGCTGCACAGGAACGAGCCGAGGGTGAACAGGAGGAGCCCGATCAGGAACATCCGCTTGTAGCCGAAGTGGTCGGCCAGCCACCCGGACGACGGCAGCATCACCGCGAAGATCAGCAGGTAGGCCGTGAGGATCCATTCGACCCGGTCCACCGAGACCCCGAACGTCGCCATGAGCTTCGAGAGCGCGACGTTGACGATCGTGGCGTCCAGAACCGCCATGAACGTGCCGACCATGACGCTCGCCAGGACCAGCCATTTGTACAGGTCCCGCGTCGGGTCGAGCATCGGAAAGCGCTCGACGAGCTCCTCGCGGAGGTGCGTCTGCTGCGTCGCCATCAGACCCCCGCCCGGCGCTTACTCAGGCTGGTGGACCGTGGCCACCACCGACATGCCGGGCAGCAGACGCACCGGGTCCGAGGCTCCACTCCCGCCGTCCCGTGCGATCGAGATTCTCAGGGGCACCCTCTGGGTGACCTTGGTGAAGTTCCCCGAGGCGTTGTTGGGCGGAATGAGGGAGAACTGGGAGGCGGCGGCCGCCCCGATCAGCGTCACGCTCCCGCTGAAGGCCTGGTCCGGATAGGCGTCCACCGACAGGTCCATCTGCGTCCCGATGGGTAGATATCGGAGCTTGGTCTCCTCGAAGACGGCGGTGACCCAGATGCTGTCGAGATCGTAGACCGTGTAGACCGGCTGCCCCGGCTGGACCACGTCTCCAGGAAGAAGCCACCGCTTCGCGACCACTCCGTGGAACGGTGCGGTCACTCGCGTGTCCGAGATCTGCTGCTGGATCACGCCCAGCGCGGAGCGCGCGGTCTCCACCTTCGCCAAGGCGATCTGGTACTCCGCCTGGGCCGATTCGAGCGAAGTCTGCGCGTGGTCGAACTGCTCCTTCGGGATCGCGTTGCCCTTCAGCTGGACCTCGGCTCGGTCGTAGTCGTCCTGTGCCTTCTTCTCGTTGACCTGCGCGAGCTTCACGCTCTTGCGGGCCAGATCGAGCTGCGCGGTCGCCTGGGCCAGGTGGGCCCGGAGGTCCGCGTCGTCCAGATGGATCAGGAGCTGGCCCGTCTGGACCGTGTCGCCCTCGTCGGCGCCCATCGTGTCGATGCGCCCCAGCATCTTCGTCGTGACCGTCGCCCGGTCCCCGTCGATGTAGGCATCGTCCGTCGAGATGACGCCGCGGAGCTTGAAATACCAGTACCCGAAGCCTAGTCCCGCAACCACGAGCACCGCGACCAGGAGGACGATCCCCCCTTTGCCCTTCTTGCGCGGCGGTGCCTTCTTGGCGTCCGCTCCGGGAGCGCCGGAGGGTGGGCCTGCAGCCTCGTTTTGCGTGTCTTCCGCCATGTACGACCTTCTTTCTCACGCTGTCTTGCGGCCGGGGCCGTCATGTCCCCGAGGAGCGCAGGGGCGTCCGGGATCCAGCCCGACGACGACCGCGCAGCGCTACTCACATGCCGAGCCGATTAAGATAACGCAGTACTCCGCCGTATTGGAGTTACTCGCCCCGTCGCGGCCAGCAGCATGAGCGCCGTCACGATCGACGACGTCAAGCACCATGCACACGTCGCACCGATCACGAACGGCTCCAGGAAGGTCAGATAGACGGAGAAGAGCGTGCCGGCGAGCGCGAGGAGCCACAGCGCCTTCCAGGCGCGCGAGGCGAACCGTCGGGGCCCCAGCTCGGCTGTCATCCACATCGCGAACATGGCCAGATAGCCGATCTGGCCGAGCATCCCGACCGGCAGGACCCCGAACAGGATCGCGTAGGGGCTCTGCTGCACGGCGTTGCAGTTGCCGACCGGACCGCAGACCGCCTCGTGCCCCGTCACCTCCACGAAGGCCAGGTACGACGCGACGCCCATCCCGACCGCGGCGAGCGCCGGGATGACCCAGGTCGGCAGAGGCCGCGCGGGCCTCGAGCCCCGCACGACCGCGCGTGCCGCGACGAACACCGCCAACAGAAGGCCCACCAGCACCACGACCGCGGCCGCGTTCCCCGCCGGGTCCAGCCCGAACGCCTCGACCGGCCCGAGGCGTCGGGGCTCGGCGGGCAAGCCGACGGAGATGGCACCGCCGGCCGCGGCGCTGTCCGGGAGCCCGAGAGGCCGCTCCGCGGCGTCCGCCCGAGCGCCGGCCGCGGGACTCGGGGCGCCGGTGTCGGATCCCGCTCCGGCCGCCCGGCTCTCGGGAGACGCATGGGCCGAGCGCGCGGTGTCGCTCGCCGAGGCCCCACGGGTCGTGTCGCTCGCCCCGGCGCCGCGTGTCGTTTCGACCGCCGCCGACCGGGACGCGCTGTCGCTCCCGCCACCCCGGGTCGTATCGGACGCCACCGTATGGGCCACCGTTTCGGGTTCCGCGGTGTCGCCCGCCGCGGTGTCGCGCGCCGCGGTGGCCGTGGAATCGCCGCCCTCGACCCCGCTCCGGACCAACGCGCGTCGGACTTCGGTCACATCGGGCCAGTCGACGCCTCCCTCGGACAGCCCGCGCTCGATGAGGTCGGGGAAGCGGGCCGGGATCTCCATGGCGCCGACCAGCACGACGTCTCCGACCACGAGAGTCGGCACACCGCGGCGCGACGGTCCCAGGCCGAAGCGGTCCACGGTCGCGCGGTACAGCTCCTGCCCGAGCCGGGTCGTCACGTCCACCGCGGCGATCACGAGCCGGTCGCCGTACTTCTTCGCGAGCGGCGGCAGATCCTCGCTCATCACCTTGTGACAGTGCGGGCACGTGGGCGAGTAGAAGAGCACCGCGTGGACCGCGGGCCCCTGCGCCTGCCCGGACGGAGCCACCTGGACGTGGCCGGGCGACGCCCCCTGTGCCTGGCCGGGCCAGGCCATGGACAGGGCTGCGATCAGCGTCGCCGCGAACAAGATGAACGCCGGCCCGACCCGGGTGACACCGCCGGGAAGGGAGTGAACGCGCGTCCGTCGCGTCTTCATCGTCGGTCTCGCTCAGAACAGTCCGAAATGTCGGCATCCCTCCAGGACCCCGGCCGCATACCACGCCTTCGCGAAATAGATACGCTTCGTCGTACCCTGCCGCCGGGCCTCCGCGTCGAGGTCGGCGGCCAGCTCATCGGGAGCATTGCCGACCACGACCCCGTTGAAGCCGGCCAGGAGCGCGGCGCGATCGTTTCCCGAGTCTCCGGCGAACACGACCTGGTCGGGCCCGAGATCCAGCAGGCCGGCCAGGTGCCTGACGGCCCGGTCCTTGGCGACGCCGTGGGGCAGCGCGTCGATCAGGCCACGACCGGACATGCTGTCACGGCTGACGACGAAGTCGACCCGTGCCCCGCTCCCCGCCGCGAGCCGGCGCAGCTCGGAGAGGAGATCGTCCGGAACCGGCCACGGTCCGAAGAAGCTCGTCTTGTGCTCTCCCTGGTGCGCGGGCGGTTGAAGCTCGACCGCCGTGTGGGACGCCAGCGCGGCACGGACCCTCTCGCCCGTCGTCCCGAGCGCGTCGTCCATGATGGCACGGTAGTCCTCGTCGACCGCATACCCCCGCCCGTCGCGTCGACGAACCACCGTGCCGACCTCGCACACCAGGAAATCGGGGGCCGGGAGTCCCGTGCGCTCGATCCCCTCGAGGGCGTGCTCGAAGTGACGTCCGGTGACATAGGCGAGCGCCAGGCCGTCACGGCCCCCGACCTCCGACGCGAAGGCCTCCACCTCGGCCGCGCGCTCCGGCGTGAGCTCGGGCGGGATCACCGTGCCGTCCAGGTCCGTCGCCAGGAGCCGATGGTGCGCATGCAACGCGCTGTCTCCTCGGGAAACGGGGTGAACTTGGACCGCCTTGAAGTTTACCTTGAAAGAAAGGCAGTTCGAGCCGTCAATCCAAGCACCGACATGAGCCGACGAGAGAGTAGTGAGGCGCCGGCCGGTTCCGTCGCGCCCCCGGAAGGGCGCGCACGCGCGCTGGTGTTCGGGGAAGTTCTCTTCGATCACTTCCCCGACGGTCGTAAGGTTCTCGGCGGCGCGCCCTTCAACGTGGCTTGGCACCTCTGTGGCTTCGGCGGGGATCCGGTTCTGGTGAGCGCGGTCGGGGACGACGCCGACGGCCGTGAGATCCTGGATCAGATGGAGTCGTGGGGCCTCGCGACGACCGCCGTGAAGACCGACCCGGAACATCCCACCGGCTCGGTCGTGGTCTCCACCGAGGGGAACGGTCCGTCCTTCGAGATTCCCGAGGACCAGGCCTGGGACCACATCGGCGCCGAGGCGTGGCGTCCCGTTGCCCTGGATTCGATCGGCATCGTCTACCACGGCTCCCTCGCGATTCGCAACGACGAGTCCTGGCATGCCCTGGAGGCGGTCGTCGAGGCGTCGGGCGCGCCTACCTTCGTGGACCTGAACCTCCGTGCGCCGTGGTGGACCAGGGAGCGGGTCGAGTGGTGCTTGGAGGCGGCCCGCTGGGTGAAGATGAACGACGACGAGTTGGCGGAGGTGACCGGACGGAGCGCCGACTCGCAGGAAGAACGTGCCGACGCCGCACGCCGGCTGAGGAGCGAGCACGACCTGGACATCCTCTTCGTCACGGGGGGTGAGGACGGCTCGATGCTCGTGACCTCCGACGACGCGGTGCTCTACCACGAGGCGGAGCGCGTGGGCGACCTCGTGGACACGGTGGGCGCCGGCGACGCGTTCAGCGCGCTCGCCTGCCAGGGGCTGCTCAACGGGTGGACGCCCGAGGAGATCCTGGATCGGGCCTCCGCGTTCGCGGCCGAAGCGTGCCGCTTCCAGGGCGCGACCGCGACCGACCTTTCCGTCTACGAAAGCCATCTCCGTCAATGGGCGAACGGGGGTCACCGCTCGTCATCGCTCGCTGCCGACCGTGGTCGTCCGCTGTACATCCTCTCCCTGAGCGTCCATGGGCTCATGCGTGGCGAAGACATCGAGCTCGGTCGGGACTCGGACACCGGCGGTCAGATCGCGTACGTGGTGGATCAGGCTCGAGCGCTCGCACGGCATCCCCGCGTGGGCCGCGTCGACCTCGTCACGCGCATGGTCGAGGACCGGCGGGTCGACGACGACTACAAGGAACCCGTCGAGCCGATCGCCGAAGACGCACGCATCGTGCGCCTGCCGTTCGGCCCGAGGCGCTACCTTCACAAGGAGTCCCTGTGGCCGCACCTGGACTCCCTGCTCGATGAGCTTACACGCTACATCCGCAGAGAGGGACGGGTGCCCGATCTCATCCAAAGCCACTATGCGGACGCCGGCTACGTCGGGGCCCAGCTCAGCAAGCTGTTGGGCGTACCGTTGGTCTTCACCGGTCACTCGCTGGGCAGGGTGAAGCGGGATCGCCTGCTCGCCGAGGGCGATGACGAGGAGAGCCTCGAGGAGCGCTATCATCTGACCACGCGCATCGAGGCCGAGGAGCAGGCCCTCGAGGCGGCATCGCTCGTCATCGCCTCGACGAACCAGGAGGTCCACGAGCAGTACGAGGGCTATGACCACTACGAGCCGGAGCGGATGGAGGTCAATCCGCCGGGCGTGGACCTGACGAGGTTCTCCCCGCCTTCGCGCTTCTGGCTCGATCCACCGATCGCGGAGGACGTATACCGCTTCCTGAAGAACCCCGACAAGCCGATGATCCTCGCGCTGGCGCGACCCGATCATCGAAAGAACTTCCAGGGGCTCATTCGCGCATACGCTACGACACCCGGGTTGAGGGATGCGGCCAACCTGATCTTGATCGCGGGCAACCGGCACGACATCTCGGAGATGGACCCCGCTCCGCGCCGCGTCCTCCACGAGATCCTCTTGCTCGTGGACCGGTACGACCTGTACGGGTCGGTGGCCTATCCGAAGCATCATCGCTCGTCCGACGTCCCGGACCTGTATCGCCTGGCGGCCCGTTCCCGCGGGATCTTCGTCAATCCCGCCCTGACCGAGCCGTTCGGTCTCACGCTCATCGAGGCCGCCGCGACGGGGCTTCCCGTGGTCGCCACGGAGGACGGCGGTCCGCGTGACATCCTGGAAGCGTGCGGCCACGGGATGCTCGCCGATCCCCTCGACCGGGAAGCGCTGGGCAGCGTGATGCTCGACGCCCTTACCGACCGTCGCCGGTGGGCCGTCTGGTCCAAGAGCGGAGTCTCGCGCGTGCACCAGGTGTTCACTTGGGGGAGCCACGTCCGCCGTTACGTCGAAGAAGTGGACAAGATCCTGGCCGGCGAGAGGCCTGCTCCGGCGATCCATCCGGCTCCCGTCCGGCTCCCGCACATGAACCGGATTCTGGTCACGGACGTCGACGACACGCTCACAGGTGACGACGAGGCGCTCGAGGACCTGCGTCAGAGGCTCCGCGAAGGCCCGGACGGAGTGGGGTTCGGCATCGCGACCGGCCGCAGTCTCACCCGGGCGCTCGAGATCCTGAACGACCTCGATCACCCGGTCCCGGACCTGCTCATCACGGCGTCCGGCACGGCACTCCACTACGGCTCCCGCCTCATCCCGGACCGTTCCTGGGAGCGCCAGATCCGCTACCGCTGGCAGCCGGAGCGCGTGCTCCGGACCCTTCAGGATCTGCCGGGCCTCCGCCTGGAGCAGAACGTGGAGCAGACCCACTATCGGCTACGTTACCTGGTGGAAGGCGACGCCCCCGCGGCGCTGTCGGATGTTCGCAAGCGCCTGCGGCAGGCGGGGGTCCAGGCGACGCCGATTCTCGACCACGAGCGTCACATCGACGTGGTACCCTCGCGAGCCTCACCCGGCCTGGCCATCCGCTTCCTCTGCTTCAAGTGGAACATCCCGCCCGACCGTCTGCTCGTGGCGGGAGATTCCGGGAATGATGCGGATATGCTATCTGGCGATACCCTCGGCGTCGTCGTGGGCAACCACACGCCGGAGCTGGACCACCTCCGCGGACGGCCCCGCATCTATTTCGCCGAGGGCGAGCACGCCTGGGGCGTTGTGGAAGGCATGGAGCACTACGACTTTCTCGGCTCGATCCGTGTCCCCGACGAAGACGCCGAATGATCCGAAATCTCCCCGCAGCACTGCATGAGCACCGCGAATCCATCTATCTCTTCTTCCGATATCTCGTGGAGATGGAGCGCCGCTTCCTGGCCTGGGCGGATCTCGTGCATGCGTACGAGTCGTTCGCGGCCACGGCGCCCGGCAAGGAGCTCCCCGGCACGGCCATCCATCAGGTCCTGCACAGGACGCAGGAAGCCGTGGTCGACGACCCCTTCCTGTACCTGGCCGTGCGCGAGCGCGTGGCGCGATGGCGGTACGTGGCGATCCACACGCTGGAGATGGAAATTCGCGAGATCGGCGTCTCCGACTTCCTGGAAGCGAAGGAACGGGTGGTCGTGGGACACTCGAGTGACCGCCGCTACATGCTCGAGCTGGACCTGAGTCCGTTCGAGCGCGACTTCCCGAAGCTGTCGAGCCAGGAGGACATCGGGCATGGGGTGGAGTTCCTCAATCGCCATCTCTCCGGCCGACACGCCGCGTCGCTCGAGCGGGGAAAGGAGCAGCTCTTCGAGTTCCTGCGAATGCACCACGTAGAGGGTCGGCCCCTGATGCTCAACGGGCTCATCCGGGATGCCGACGAGCTCCGTGGTGCGCTCGACAAGGCCGTCACCACCCTCGACGCCGCGGCCGACGAGTCGGACTGGATGCGCGAGCTGCATCTCCTGGGCTTCGAGCCGGGATGGGGCCGAACCCCCGAGCGCGCCCGGGAGACGATGGAGCTCCTGACCGCCGTCCTCGACGACCCGAACGCGGAGGGGCTCGCCACCTTCCTCGAGAGGGTGCCCATGATCTTCTCGATCGTGATCGTGTCTCCGCACGGCTACTTCGGGCAGGCCAACGTCCTGGGCAAGCCCGATACGGGCGGTCAGGTCGTCTACATCCTGGATCAGGTTCGCGCCCTCGAGCGGGCCATGCGCACGTCGATCTACGAGCAGGGCATCAATGTCCCGCCCCGCATCATCGTCCTGACGCGGCTCATCCCCGAGGCGGGAGACACGAGCTGCGGGGAGCGCGTGGAGCACATCCTCGGAACCCGGAACGCGAAGATCCTGCGCGTCCCTTTCAGGACCCGACGGGACGAGATCGTGCAGGAGTGGATCTCACGGTTCGAGGTGTGGCCGTACCTGGAGCGATTCGCGGTGGACGCCGAGCGTGAGATTCTGGCCGAGCTCGGCCACCGGCCGGACATCGTGATCGGCAACTACTCGGACGGTAACCTCGTCGCCACGATCCTCACGCACAGCATGGGCGTCACGCAATGCAACATCGCCCACGCGCTCGAGAAGACGAAGTACCGGGACTCGGGGCTCCGGTGGCGCGAGTTCGAGGAGCACAACCATTTCTCGTGTCAGTTCACGGCCGACCTCATCGCCATGAACGCCGCGGATTTCATCATCACCAGCACCTACCAGGAGATCGCCGGGACGGAAGAGACCGTCGGACAGTACGAGAGCTACCAGTCGTTCACGCTTCCCGGCCTGTACCGGGTGGTGTCGGGCTTCGACTGCTTCGACCCGAAGTTCAACATCGTGAGCCCCGGGGCCGATCCCGATGTCTTCTTCCCCCCCTCGGAGGAGCACCGCCGCATCGAGGCCACCGTGGAGACGGTTCGCGACATGGTCTACGGTGACACCGACGTGGATCACCGCGGTGACCTCCGGGACACGGACAAGCCGATCCTGTTCGCGATGTCGAGGCTCGATCGCATCAAGAACATGACTGGCTTCCTGAGCTGGTACGCCGAGCACGAGGAGCTGCAGGAGCGGGCCAACGTCCTGCTCGTGGGTGGCACGCTCGACCCGGAGGCGTCCTCGGACCGCGACGAGCGCATGCAGATCGAGCGGATGCACGAGCTGTTGGACAGGCCCGGCCTCGAGTCGCGCGTACGCTGGCTCGAGATGCAAACCGACAAGAACCAGGTAGGGGGTCTCTACCGGTTCGTGGGCGACAGCCACGGCGCTTTCGTGCAACCCGCGCTCTTCGAGGCGTTCGGTCTCACGGTGGTGGAAGCCATGAGCTCGGGGCTCCCCGTGTTCGCCACCCGCTACGGGGGTCCGCTCGAGATCATCGAGCACGGAACGTCGGGGTTTCACATCGATCCTCTCTCGGGACCGGAGTCGGCGGACCTCATGGCCGACTTCTTCCGGCGCAGCCAGGAGGACGAGAGCGTCTGGGAGGAGATCTCCCGCGGGGCCCTCGAGCGCGTCCAGGCTCGATACACATGGAAGCGATACGCCGACGAGCTCCTGCGTCTGTCGCGCATCTACGGCTTCTGGCGCCATATCTCCTCGCTGGAGCGCGAGGAGACGCGCCGGTACCTGGAGATGTTCTACGGCCTGATGTACCGGCCGCTGGCCAAGCGGGTTCGGGCCGACGGCA
Organism: uncultured Gemmatimonadaceae bacterium; assembly: GCA_964630935.1. Classification (GTDB taxonomy): domain Bacteria; phylum Gemmatimonadota; class Gemmatimonadetes; order Longimicrobiales; family Gaopeijiaceae; genus SZUA-318. The sequence continues at coordinate 52,391 of CAZVYM010000004.1, forward strand.
TCGCGAGCGCACGTGACGTCGGGGATCCCGTGATCTCGGGCGGCGCGTAGCATCGGGGGGCGCGGAGCGGCGACGGCTCCGCCTTGCCGATGCGACGTTCGCCGCCCTACCGTGGCTCCGGATCCCGACGAGTCTTCCCTCCCACCGCTCCCACGACTGCCATGCAACCGGTCCGCCCGACGCGGAGACCCGCCGCCGGAAAGGCCCTCCTGACCGCACTCTGTCTCGCCTGGGTCGCGGCCTGCTCGTCGAGCCCCGACGAGCTCACGTGGCACCAGGAGGCGGGCTACCGTTGGGCCGCGCTGTCTCCGGGCCGGGGGCCGGTCGGGTTCGCCGAGCGAGATCCGGCCAGGACCGGGCTCGACTTCGAGAATCACCTGACCCAGCAGGAGATCGCCGCCAACCGGCATTACCTCAACGGCTCGGGGGTGGCCGCCGGAGACGTGGACGGCGATGGCTGGACGGACCTCTACTTCGCGCAGCTCGACGGGCCGGACAAGCTGTACAGGAACCTGGGGGGGCTTCGGTTCCGCGACGTGACGGACTCGGCGGGCGTGGCCCACGCCGGCCACTTCTCGACCAGCGCGGTCTTCGCCGACGTGGACGGGGACGGGGACCTCGACCTGCTGGTCGGATCGATCCACGACGGTGTGGCGCTCTACGTCAACGACGGGAAGGGCGTCTTCACGCCCGACGACACGAGCGGACTTCGAGCGACCGCCGGAAAAGGAACGATGACGCTGGCGCTCGCCGACGTCGACGGTGACGGCGACCTCGACCTGTACGTCACGAACTACCGGGAGCGCTCCATCGACGACAGCCTGGGCGTCGAGGAGCTCGGCTGGGACAGGACGGTGAAGGAGAAGTACTCGAAGGACCGGGAGGACTACACGCTGCTTCCGCCCTACGACCGCTACTACGTGATCGTGACGCGGCCCGGCGAGGTGCCGGAGCGACGCGAGGTGGGCGAGCCCGACCAGCTCTTCCTCAACGACGGGAAGGGGCGGTTCCGGGAGGCCGATGGACCCACGCACTTCCTCGGTACGGACGGAAAGCCCATGGGCCCTCCGCGTGACTGGGGGCTCGGCGCCAAGTTCCAGGACCTGAACGGAGACGGCCTGCCCGACCTTTACGTGTGCAACGACTTCTGGACCGTGGACCGTGTGTGGATCAACCAGGGCCGCGGCGTCTTCCGGGAGATCGATCCCGAGGCCATCCGGCAGTTCAGCTTCTCCGCGATGACCGTGGACTTCAGCGACATCGATCGGGACGGCAACGTCGACATCTTCACCACGGAGATGCTGAGCCCGCTGCACGAGCGGCGCACCCGGCACTACATCCCCCGGGGGCCGTACCCCCGGATCCGCTACGGTATCGACCGCCAGCCCCAGTACAACCGCAACTCGCTCTTCGTGGCCCGGGGCGACGGCACCTACGCCCAGACCGCCGACTACAGCGGCGTGGAAGCCACGGGGTGGTCGTGGGCCGCCCAGTTCCTGGACGTGGACCTGGACGGCTACGAGGACCTGCTGGTCAACAACGGATTCAGCTACGATCTGCAGGACCTCGACACCCAGCTCCGCATCAACCGCTCCATCGCTCAGGGGGGCCGGACATCCGTCGGGAGCCTCGTCGACTACCCTCCGCTCCCCCTCGTGAACGAGGCGTTCCACAACAACGGCGACCTCACGTTCTCGAACGTGAGCGCGGACTGGGGATTCAAGGACGAGGACGTATCCCAGGGTCTGGCGCTGGCCGACCTGGATCACGACGGCGACCTCGACCTGGTGGTCAACCGCCTGAATCGGCCCGCCGCGCTCTACGAGAACACCGGGGGGGCGCACCGGATCGCCGTACGCGTGATCGGCCGGGCACCCAACACCCAGGCGATCGGTGCGGTGGTCGAGCTGGACGGCGGGCCCGTGAAGCAGAAGAAGCAGATCGTATCGGGCGGCGTGTACCTCTCGGGCTCCGACCCGTTGACGGTGTTCGCCGCCGGTCCGGACAATCCGGACCACGTCCTGAAGGTGACCTGGCCCGATGGGCGGGCCACCTCGATCGGCAGCGTGGCCGCCGACCGCCTCTACGAGGTGACCGAGCCCGCGGATACCATGCGTGCCACCGCCACCCGGAACGGCTCGGATGCCACCACGACATCACGATCCGCCCCCGCCGCCTCACGGCCCCCGAGCGCCCCTGGCGAGGCCCCGGCGCCCGCGCCCACCGCCTTCGAGGATGTCTCCGACCGCATCGGCTACGTGCACCACGAGGACATGTTCCACGACTTCGACCTCCAGCCGCTCCTGCCGTTCAAGGTCACGCGCCAGGGCCCGGGGGTGTCGTGGATCGACTACGACCGCGACGGAGACCCCGACCTCTTCATCGCGTCGGGCCGGGGCGGCCACATGGGCGTCTTCCAGAACCAGGGCGACGGCCGCTTCAGGCGGGTCTCGCTGGATTCCGTGACACGTTGGGCGCCCGGCGACCAGACGACGATCCTCGGGTGGGGCGAGGGCGACGGCACGACCCTCGTGGTCGGCAGCGCCAACATCGAGCAGGGTAACGTCGGGGCGCCCTCGGCGCTCGACTACCGGATCCGGAGCGGTCGCGTGGCATCCGAGTCCGGCGTCGCCGAGCTGCGGTCGACCACCGGCGCTCTCGCCGCCGCGGACTACGACGGAGACGGCGACCTGGACCTGTTCGTGGGCGGGCGCTTCGTGCCCGCCCGCTGGCCCGCTCCGGCGACTTCGAGGCTCTTCACCAACGACGGTGGCAAGCTGACGCTCGATCGAGCGAACTCGCCGAAGCTCGCCGACCTGGGCCTCGTCACCGGGGCGGTGTTCACGGACTACGACCAGGACGGGGATCCGGACCTGCTCCTGAGCCTCGCGTGGGGTTCGCTCAGGCTCTTCCGCAACGACGAGGGCAGGTTCCACGACGTCACCGAGTCCGTGGGACTTTCGGCCTACCGCGGCTGGTGGAGCGGGGTCGCGACCGGCGACTTCGACAACGACGGCCGCCCGGACATCGTCGCGACCAACATCGGGCGGAACAGCCCCTATCAGCTCGACCCGGACCACCCGCTCCGGGTCTACTATCAGGACTTCAACTTCGACGGCCGCATGGACCCGATCGAGGCCTACTTCGATCCGGTCGTCAACGCCTACGTGCCCCGACGTCAGCTCCAGGACTACGCGAGCACGATCCCCAACACCGTCACGAGGTACGTCCGCACGCACAAGGCATTCGCCAACGCGACGCTCGAGGGGATCTTCGGGCCGGAGGTGAAGACGATGCCGTTCCTGGAGATCAACACGCTCGACCAGATGGTCTTCCTCAACCGCGGCGATCACTTCGAGGCCCGTCCCCTGCCCCGCGAGGCTCAGCTCACCGCCGGCTTCGCCGCTGCCGTGGGAGACTACGACGACGACGGCAACGAGGACCTGTTCCTGAGCCAGAACCTCTTCTCCGTGAGGCCGGACCTTCCACGCTTCGACGCCGGACGCGGGCTCTGGCTGAAGGGCGACGGCCGTGGTGGCTTCACCGCGGTCCCCGGGCAGGTGAGCGGCGTGGAGGTCTACGGAGAGCAGCGCGGAGCGGCGCTCGCGGACTTCGACGGGGACGGGAGAGTGGATCTGGTGGTGGCCCAGAATGCCGCGCCCACCAAGCTCTATCTCAACCGGACCGAGCGGGCCGGTCTCCGCGTCACGCTCGTGGGGCCGGCCCCCAACCGGGACGGCATCGGCTCCAGCGTACGACTCGTCTACTCGGACGGAAGCGAGGGACCGCTACGGGAGATCCAGGCCGGGTCGGGTTACTGGTCGCAGAACGGCGCGACCCAGATCCTGGGAACGACACCCTCGAAGGCGGTCGAGAGAATCGAGGTGCGCTGGTTCGACGGTACGAGCCAGTCGGTGGACGTGCGCTCGGGAAGGCGGAGCTACATAATCACGCATCCCTGACCCGGGAGCTTCGCACCGGCTCGTCTCGGCCGAGCCCTCGATGTCGACCCATTCCTCCCAGGAGGACCGTCCATGTCCCGCCCGTTCCGCTTCCCGGTGCCTCCTCCGCTGTTCGCCGCGCTCGCGGCGGCCGCCGTCGCTCTCGCGCCCGGCGCGCTCGCTGCACAAGCCGGCACGTCGTCCTCCTACGAGGACCTCGTGAGGCTCTTCCACGAATGGCGCTCCTTCGAGGCGCCGAAGTTCGTGGACGGCGTGCCCGACTACACGGCCGAGGCCATGACCGCCCAGCACGAGGCTCTCCCCAGGTGGCGGGCGCGCCTGGCGGCCATCGACCGGAGCGGATGGTCTGTCTCCCAGCGGATCGACTGGCGGATCGTCCAGGCCGAGATGAACGGGCTCGACTTCAACTACCGGGTGCTTCGCCCGTGGGCACGCGACCCCGCTTTCTACGTCTGGCTCTATCCGTCCCACAGCGATGTGCCCACCCAGGCGGGGCCGGCCATCGACGGCGAGATCGAGCTGTGGTCCTATCCCATGCCGCTCTCCGGCGCGGACGCCGCAGAGCTGGCTCGCCGCATTCGCGCGGTACCCGGCCTTCTGCGGGAGGCACGGGTCAACCTGAAGGACAGCGACGCCCGTGACCTCTGGGTGGCGGGCATTCCGGCCTTCGCCCGGCAAAGCGCCGACCTGGCCGCCCTCGGCAGGCGAGTCTCCGGGACGAGCGCCGAGCTGGACGCCGCCATCGACGCCGCGCGCAAGGCGACCGACGACTTTCGCGGCTGGCTCCAGGAGCAGGCGCCGTCGAAGACCGGCCCGTCCGGCGTCGGCAAGGAGAACTACGACTGGTACCTCCGAAACGTCCACCTCTCCCAATACTCCTGGGACCAACTCGTAACGCTCATGAGGAGCGAGCTCACCCGCGCCTGGTCCTCGATGCTCCTCGAGGAGCATCGCAACCGGGGCCTCCCGAAGCTCGAGCGCATCGACGACCCCGCCGAGTACGAGCGGCGCCTGAGCGAGGCGGACTCGGAGTTCTTGCGCTTCCTCGCCGGCATCCAGACGATGCAGCCTTGGATGGGTCCGGCGCTCAGGGCGCAAGACGGACACTACGTGCCCGCGAAGCCCGACGAGCTGCGCAACTTCTTCAGCGAGGCGAGCTACCGCGACCCGCTGACCATGCGCACGCACGAGTATCACTGGATCGAGCTCGCCCGGCTCGAGAAGGACCCGAACCCCAGCCCGATCCGGAGCGCCACTCCGCTCTACAACATGTACGACCAGCGCTCCGAGGGCCTGGCCACGGCCATGGAGGAATGGGGCGTGCACGCGGGGCTTTTCGACCGGCACCCGCGCTCGAAGGAGCTCATCTGGATCCTCCTGGCCGAGCGGGCCGCGCGCGCGCTCGGCGGTCTCTACCAGCACGCGAACGTGTGGGACATGGACCAGGCGGTGGCCTTCCAGTCGAAGTGGACGCCTCGTGGGTGGCTTCCTCCGGGCGCCTTCGCGCGCAGCGAGCAGACGCTCTACCTGCGCCAGCCGGGCTACGGCGTGAGCTACATCGCCGGGAAGACCGAGATCGAGCAGGTGATGTCGATGGTGGGCGAGCAGCTCGGGGAGGACTTCGACATGAAGCGGTTCTTAGACGGCTTCCTGGACTGCGGAGTGATCCCCGTGTCGCTCATCCAGTGGCAGATGACCGGTGAGCGCCCGGCGTTCCTGGACGGTCACGGCGGCTGAGCCGTCGAGAAGGCGAAACGGGGGCGAGGGCGACGCGGAGCCCGACCGAGCGTCGGGGGGCCCCGGGAACGGGGGCCCCCCCCCCCTCCCGGAGGCCGGCCCCCCCCGGGGGCGGGGGCCGCAGAGCCGGCGGCCCCCGCGGGTT
>CAZVYM010000004.1:58244-84271 GCA_964630935.1 uncultured Gemmatimonadaceae bacterium
AATCGGGGCCCCCGACGCCTTCCGCTAGACGGCCGCCCCGGGCTCGAGGAGCGCGAAGAGCCTGCGTCCCTCGATGTTGCGCGAGCGCTGCTCGACGTGGGCGATGTCCTCGAGCGCATCGATCATCTTGTCCAGCGTGGCCACGCCCACCTCGGGGCGGCGCAGCTCGCGGCCACGATAGCGCAGGACGATCCTCACGACATTGCCCTTCTCGACGAACCGGCGGGCCCTCTTGAGCTTGGTCTCGAAGTCGTGGTCGTCCGTGCGCGGGCGAAGCTGGACTTCCTTGACCTCGACCTTGTGCTGGTGCTTGCGGGCTTCGCGCTTCTTGCGCTGCTCCTCGTACCGGTGCTTGCCCCAGTCCATGAGCTTCACGACCGGGGGACGGGCCTGGGGCGCCACCTCGACGAGATCGAGGCTGCGCTCCTGGGCGGTGTCACGCGCGGCCTGGAGGGACACGACGCCGATTTGCTCCCCGTCGTCGTCCACGAGGCGGATGGGGCTGATGCGGATCTGGTCGTTTACGCGTGGATCTGAAATCTGGTCTCCTCCTTCACGGTGAGAATGGTGCGGTCGTGCGGCCGCACGGTCATCTCATCCTGGGCAAAGGGACCGGGACGGGTCAAGTCGGGGCGCGTCTCGCTTTCGTCCGGCCTCGATGCGGTCCGGGGACCGCCCCGGCTCACGATCCGCAGGTGATCTTGCCGATCGTCCCGTGATCGGACGCGCCCGGCCCGAGCGTGACGCTCGCCTGCAGTCGACCGCTGGCGGGGTCGCTCGCCGGAAGGATGAGCTGGAGAACGAGCGTGGACACGAGTGTCACCTGGTCGGTGACCACGCTCCGGTCGTGCTCCGCCACCCGCGCCTTCAGCGTCTCACCCGTCACTTCGCCCGTGATCGGATTGACGGGCGTCAACTCCAGCCCGCCGACCGCATGGAAGTGGGTGACGTAGTTCCCGCTCCCCGACACCACGACCTGCTGGCGGAACTGGATGGGACCCTGCACGTGCAGATAGTCCAGCGGACCCTGCATGCAGAACGGCTTCGGGATGGTCTGATCGAAGTCCAGCACGAACGTGCGCTTCGCCACCGCCCGCTCGCCATCGACCTCGCCGGCGAACGTCAGGATCGTGGCGGAGCCGTCGTTCGCGATCGGAACACCCTCGGGTCCGGCCGTCTCGGGACCACCGGCGAGGGCCTTGAGGCCGTCGGGAAGCCCGTTGTAGACCAACGGGTTGATCGTCCGGAAGGAAGGTGCCTCGTTGATGGGATCGCTCGAAGCCGGCGGAGCGCCCAGGATTCCGGCCCGAACGATGTCCGCCGTCACGAGCTGCTCGGCGAGCTCCCACGACAGCACCTCGTGCTCGTTGGTGCCCGAGATCAGCACTTCGAAGTGGGCGGCGCCGACCGTCCCCCCGCCGACCGGAAACAGGCGGACGTGGAAGCGGATGGGAGCGTAGTCGCCGCACTCGAGCTGGATCGCGCTACCGGTCCAACCCACCGCTGTCGCGTAGGTCGCCTGATTCGCGCCCATCGCTTCCTTCCACGTGCAGTTGAACGGGGGCGTGGGAGGAAAGCCGAACGCGGTGCGGTCGCCATCGAGCATCATGAGCGCCGCCCGGACGGATCTTGGACCGACGCCGGGAAACACGAGGTCCACCGGGTCGGACGCGGTCGCTCCGGGCGCCTCGGCCGTGTACGGCCAGAGCTCGAGACCCGCCACGGTCACGAGATCCTCTGGAGCCGGCTGTAAGAACGACGTCGCCGCCGCATCGGCCCGATGGGTGGCCATCGCATCCTCCGGGACTTGGGGACCGGTGACGTCACACCCCGCGAGCACGAGGAGGCCCGGCATCGACAGGCAGCGTAGGAAGGTCGACGGTTTCATCATCCCTCCCGGGATCGGGTGGAGCACCGCCCCGGCTCTTCCGGGGCCAGCGCACCCACAGGGTACGAGCCGATCCGGTGAGATCCGATACGAGAGACTACGTAGTACTGGCGCCCTACGTGCGTATGTGTCTTCAGCTCGGGGGCGGGGTCCACGTGTGCGCGGGCCGCGGGCGGGCCGAGCCGGCGCGGCGCCCCGATCACGAAGATGCAGCCGTCTCCACCTCCACCGGGTTACCTTGTCTTCATGCTCGAGAACGCGCCGCAACGAGCTCGGCTCCACCTACCGGCTCTTTTCGGGATCGCCCTGCTTCTCGGTCCGGCCGCCACGCCGGGCCGGGCCCAGGAGGGGCAACAGGTGGAGCTCGGGCACATCATCCCACGGGTCGTCTCCGCGAGTGACACGTCGCAGGCGTACGCCCTGTACATCCCGGCGCACTACGTCGCCTCACGGTCGTGGCCCCTGTTGGTGATCATGGATCCGAGGGGTCGTGCGGTGGAGGCTCTTCGCCCCTTCCGTGACGCGGCGGAGCGGTACGGCTGGATCGTGATGAGCGGCTACGGCACGACGAGCGACGGCCCCATGGCACCCAACGTCTCGGCGGTCAACGCCATGATCGCGGACGCATCGGCGACGTTCGCGCTCGACACGCATCGGATCTATCTGGCGGGACTGTCGGGGACCGCTCGTCTCGCCTGGCACTTCGCCGCTCAGCTCGGTGGCCGCGTAGCGGGGATCTACGGCGCCGGAGCGGGTGGGACGGTCGTCACGCGCTTCACGGATCCTCCGAAGGGCCTGGTCTTCTTCGGAGCCGCGGGAGACTCCGACTTCAACTACGACGAGGTCCGCGCGTTGGAGCCGTGGCTCGAGCAGCACGCCGTTCCTCATCGCCTCCGCTTCTTCCGGGGAGGCCATCAGTGGCCGCCGGAAGTGGTCGCGTCGGAAGCCGTCGATTGGTTCGAGCTGAAGGCCATGCAGCAGGGCCTCGAGCCGCCACGAGAGGGCTTCGTGGACTCGCTGTATCAGGAGGACACGACGGCGGCGGCAGCGCTCGAGGCCGCGGGCCTCAGGGCCGACGCCTTGGATCGCTACGAGGAGATCGTCGCCGACTACGGCCCCCGGGCCTCGGCGGCCCGGGCGGCCGTCGCCCGCCTGAAGGCCGACCCGGCGGTCGAGGCCGCGCTGCAGCGCCGACGCCAGGAGAGCTACGCCTTCGAGGACTTCATGGGACGATTGCACGGCTGGGTCGCGGACCTGGTCCAGTCCGATCAGCCCACCTCACCGGAGAGCGGCATCCACATCCTCGGTCTGGAGGACCTCGAGGCCAGGTTGAGCGCGCCCGATACCACGCCCGAGAAGGTGGCGTCCGTGCGCCGGAGGCTCTCGTCGGCCTACGTGCTGCTCGCCTTCTACCAGCCGCAGGCGTTCCTGAAAGCGGACCAGCCGGCCAAGGCGCTCGTGGTCCTGGACGTGGCCGAGACGATCAGGGACGACGATCCCGCTGCCTTGGTGTTGCGGGCGGAAGCCCAGGCCGAGCTCGGCAAGAAGGACGAGGCTCTGGACGCGCTCGAACGAGCCGTCTCCCTCGGCGCCGAGGCCTCGTCCTTCGCGGACGATCCGCTCCTCGAGAGGCTGCGCGGGGAGAAGCGCTTCCGGGCCCTGGTCGGGGGCGGGTCGCCCCTGGAGGATCGCTGAGAAGGAGGGGCACCCCACGGCGGGAGCGGCTGCTACCACCACTCCTTCTGTAGCTCGTCCAGCGCCGCGCTTCCGGGGCAGAGCGCCTCGTAGGGCACGTCCACCAGAGGTCGGTCCACGGTCCCCTCGAAGTCGTGCATGTCCTCCATCGTCTCCTCGAGGTAGAGGAGGCCCGTCGGCACCTCGCCACGGTTGTGCACCTCACGCAGGTGCTCGAGCACGGCACCGCGGTCGGTCGGGTCATAGTCCTCGGCCACCTTGCGGAAGCGCACGATGCTCCCGTCGTGCATCGTCACGGCCCGCACCTCGCCGCTGCCGTAGTCGGCCTGGATCTCTCTACGAAGCGGCACGAAGTCGGTCTCGACCACCTCGTGCATGTGGGTGCGCGTGTATGCGTAGCTCTTCGTGGAGCCCTCGTGGTCGTTGAAGGTGACGCACGGCGAGATCACGTCCAGGAACGCGAAGCCCCGGTGCTTGAGCGCCGCCTCGAGGATGGGCACGAGCTGCGTCTTGTCTCCCGAGAACGAACGCGCGACGAACGTGGCCCCGAGAGCGAGCGCCACCTGGACGGGGTCGATGGGGCCGTGCCGGTTCACCTCTCCGCGCTTCGAGACGCTGCCCACGTCGGCCGACGCGGAGAACTGCCCCTTCGTGAGGCCGTAGACGCCGTTGTTCTCCAGCACATAGAGCATGTTCACGTTGCGTCGGATCGCGTGGCAGAGCTGCCCGAGTCCGATCGAAAGCGAGTCCCCGTCTCCCGAGATGCCCACGTAGACCAGATCACGGTTCGCCGCGTTGGCGCCCGTAGCCACGGCCGGCATGCGCCCATGCACGGCGTTGAACCCGTGCGCCTCCTTGATGAAGTAGGTCGGCGTCTTCGAGGAGCACCCGATGCCCGACAGCTTCGCCACCCGATGGGGCTCGATGTCGAGTCGATAGAACGTCTGGATCAGCGCCGACGTCACCGAGTCGTGACCGCACCCGGCACACAGGGTGGACATGGTCCCTTCGTAGTCCCGGGGGGTCAGCCCCAGGGCGTTCGGCTGCATCTTCGGATGCCGGGCTACCGGCTTGGTGATGTAGCTCATGATGCCACCTCGGTCGCAACGCGCTTCAGGTGGGGTCGGACCCCCTCGAGCACGTGTCCTTTGGAGAGGGGCTGCCCTCCGTAGTACGTCAGTGAGACGAGCTTGTCCTTGGGCACCTCCGTCTCGAGGATCAGGAGGCTCCGCAGCTGGGCGTCGCGGTTCTGCTCGACGACGAAGACCGTCTCGTGCTCGGCCAGGAATCGCTCCACGGTGTCGTCGAACGGAAAGCCACGCACCCGCAGGTAATCCACGGCGACGCCATCCGTGAGGAGCTCGTCGCGGGCCTCGAGCACGGCCCAATGGCAGCCGCCGAGCGTCACGATGCCCACGGACGCACCTCCCGGAGTCTCGTGCACCTCCGGCGCGGGCACGTGATCCCTCGCCGAGCGCACCTTACGAGCGATGCGGTCCACGACCTCCATGTAGGCCTCGGCGTCCTCGGTGTACTTGGCGTGCTTGTCGTGCCCCGAGCCCCGGGTGAAGTACGCACCCTTGGGATGGACACCGGGCAACGTGCGGTACGGAATGCCGTCTCCGTCCACATCCAGGTAGCGCGAGAAAGACTCGATCTCCTCTAGCTCCTCGGCCGAGAGCACCTTGCCGCGGTCGGGTCGGTAGGCGTCGTCCCACCGGAGCCGGGGGATCATCCAGTCGTTCATGCCGATGTCCAGGTCGGAGACGAGAAACACCGGAGTCTGGAACCGCTCGGCGAGGTCGAAAGCCGCAACCGCGAACTCGAAGCACTCCTTGGGATCGGCCGGGAAGAGCGCGATATGCTTCGTGTCGCCGTGCGAGGCGTAGGCGATCAGCATCAGGTCGCCCTGCTGCGTGCGCGTGGGCATGCCCGTCGACGGCCCGGTGCGCTGCACGTCGATGAAGACGCTCGGGATCTCCGTGTAGTAGGCGAGTCCGATGAACTCGCTCATGAGCGAGATGCCCGGCCCGCTCGTGGGTGTGAACGAGCGCGCGCCGTTCCAGGCCGCTCCGATGACCATGCCCGCCGCCGCGAGCTCGTCCTCGGCCTGAAGGATGCAGAAGTTGTTCTTGCCGGTCTCGGGATCGACGCGGAAGCGCTTGCAGTGCTCCTTGAAGGCATCCATCACACCGGTCGCCGGTGTGATCGGATACCAGGCACCCACCGTCGCGCCGGCGTACACGCAGCCGAGCGCCGTCGCGGAGTTGCCCGTGATCATGACCTGGTCCTTCGTCGCGTCCATCCGCTTCACGCGGATGGGCAGCGGGCAGTCGAAATGCTCGCGGGCATAATCGGCGCCCATCTCGATGGCGGCGAAGTTCGAGTCGATCAGGCGCTTCTTCGCGGCGAACTTCTCCTCGATCATGCCGCGCACCACGTCCATCTCGATGTCGAGCAGCGAGACCAGCGCACCCACGTATCCGATGTTCTTCATCAGGATCCGCTCGCGCGCTCGCTCGAAGCGCTCGACGCACATCTGCGCCAGGGGAATGCCCAGGAAGGTCACGTCCTCGCGCAGCAGGTCCTCGTCCAGCGGGCGCGTGGAGTCGTAGAGAACCCAGCCGCCGGGCACCACCTCGGCGATGTCCCGCCCGTAGCTCTGCGGGTTCATGGCCACCATGAGGTGGAAGTCGGGGCTCCGCGCCGTGTAGCCGTCCTTGTTGACCCGGATCTCGTACCAGGTCGGGAGCCCCTGGATGTTGGACGGGAAGACGTTCTTGCCCGAGACGGGGATCCCCATCCGGAACAAGGCCTGGAGCAAGAGGGAGTTGGCGCTGGCCGATCCCGTTCCGTTGACCGTCCCGACCTTCAGCGCGAAGTCGTTCAGGCGGTCGTCGACGTCGTGGCCCACGATTCGTGTCCTGCGTAAGGGATGAGCAACTCGAACTTCCGCATGTCCCACGCGGCGGTCGGGCAGCGCTCGGCGCACAGGCCGCAATGGACGCACAGATCTTCGTCCTTGACCATCACCCTCCGCGTCTGGGGGAGATCCTCCGAGACGTAGAGGGCCTGATCGAGATTCTCGGCCGGCGCCGTGAGCTGATGCCGCATCTCGTCCTCGTCCGCGTTGGGGACGATGGTGAGGCAGAGCAGCGGGCAGACGTCGATGCAGGCATCGCACTCGATGCACAGGTTGGCTGTGAAGTCCGTCTGGATGTCACAGTTCAGGCACCGCTGCACCTCCTGCGCTGTCTCCTCGATGTTGAAGCCCAGCTCGGCCTCGACCCCGAGGCCGCGCAAGCGGTCTTCCAGGTCGACGTAGCGCATCTCGGTGCGCGCCGACGGGTTGTAGTCGTTGGCGTAGCTCCACTCGTGGATGCCCATCTTCTGCGAGATGAGGTTCGCCCCGTGCGCGGGGCGCTCCGAGAGTGGGATGTCGTGGCAGTGGTTGTGGATCGAGATCGCCGCCTGATGGCCATGCTCCACGGCCCAGATGATGTTCTCGGGACCCCACGCCGCGTCACCACCGAAGAAGACCCCCGGAAGCGAGCACTGCATCGTGCCGCGGTCCACGATGGGCATGTCCCAGTCGTTGAACTCGATGCCGATGTCGCGCTCGATCCAGGGAAACGCGTTGTCCTGTCCGATGGCGAGCACGACGTCGTCGGCCGGGATGAAGACCTCGTCGAGCTTCTTCGCCCGCTGCTTGCCGGTCTCGTCGGCCTGCCACTCGACGATGTCGAACATCATCCCCTTGAGCTCGCCGTTCTCGACCACGTACGCGGTGGGGGAATGGTTCTCGAGGACGTCGACCTGCTCGCCCTCGGCGTCCTCGAGCTCCCACTCGGATGCCTTGAAGTGCTCCCGGCCACGGCGCGCCATCACCTTCACGTCCTTGCCGCCCAGGCGCTTCGCCGTGCGACAGCAGTCCATGGCGGTGTTGCCGACGCCGATCACGAGCACGCGCTCGCCGATCGAGTCGATGTGGCGGAACGCCACCGCCTCGAGCCACTGGATGCCGATGTGCACCCGGTCGCTGTCGTAACGGCCCGGGAGCTCGAGGTTCTTTCCCTTCGGCGCGCCCACGCCCACGAAGACCGCGTCGTAGCCCTCGTCCAGCAGGTCCTTCATGCTGGTGACGGGCGTATCGAGGCGGACCTCCAGCCCCATGTCCACGATGAACCCGACCTCCTCCTCCAGCACTCTGGGAGGAAGCCGGAAGGCAGGGATGTTCGTGAGCATGAGACCGCCCAGCTTGTCGTACTTCTCGAAGAGGACGCACTCGTAGCCGAGCGGCAAAAGGTCGTTGGCGACGGTCAGCGACGCCGGCCCGCCTCCGATCAGCGCCACGCGCTTCCCGTTCTTCTCCTCCGGGATCTCGGGAAGGCGGTGGCGGACCGATTCCCTGAGGTCGGCGGCCACGCGCTTGAGGCGGCAGATGGCGACCGGCTTGCCGTCGATGCGCGTGCGCCGGCAGGCGGGCTCGCATGGACGGTCACAGGTCCGCCCCAGGATCCCCGGGAACACGTTGGACTCCCGGTTCAGCATGTAGGCGTCGGTGTAGCGCCCCTGCGCGATCAGGCGGATGTATTCGGGAACGTTGGTGTGGGCGGGACACGCCCACTGACAGTCTACGACCTTGTGGTAGTAGTCGGGATTCCGGGTGTTGGTGGGCTCCATCACCTGCTCCGGCCGGGAGGGTAACCGTGTGCTACACCGCAACCGGGGATGGAGAGCCGGCCCCGGAAGCGGCCCCACAATGGAAGAGCCGCCGCCGCCTTGCAAGGGACCCTCCGCCCGAGGGCCGCGAACACCCCGGGGAAGCTCCGCGCGAACGGAGGACGCCGCACCCGACAAGCGGAGGAAATCACCCCGTCCCCCTCCGTACGGGATTGCGGCGCGGCCGCGCGCTCCGGATCATTCTTCGCATGGCCCCATACGAGCGGACCGCATCCGGGCGTTGGGCACCGCCCTCTCTGACGCTGGACCCCGACCGCATCGTCGACACCGTCGGGATCCTGCACCGGCGAATCGACGAGCGCTTTCCGGCGAGCGGGTTGGAGGGCGTTTGTGCCCAGCTGCTCAGCATCGCGGAGCGGACACGCGATCGTCTGACTTGGGTGGGCACCCCGATTCTGTACCTGAGGGCGGCCACCTGGCTGGCGGCGGCTCTGGTCGTGGTCGCCGTGGTCGCGGCGTTCGCCACGCTGCGCCCGTCGGGAGGCGCGCTCAGCGCGCTGGACGCGGTCCAGCTCATGGAGTCCGGGCTGCAGGACGCGGTCTTCATCGGTGTGGGTCTCTTCTTCCTCGTGTCGCTGGAGAACCGGGTGAAGCGCCGGCGCGCTCTCGGGTTCATTCGCGAGCTCCGGGCGCTGGCGCACATCGTGGACATGCACCAGCTCACGAAGGATCCGCACAGGGTGCTTCAAGACGGTGACACCGCATCCTCCCCCAAGCGGACCCTGCGTCCCGATCAGCTCGCCCGATACCTGGACTATTGCACCGAGATGCTCTCGCTGACCTCGAAGGTCGCCGCCCTCTACGCGGAGCGCTTCGACGATGCGGTGGTGCTGCAGGCGGTCGACGAGGTCGAGGCCCTCACGACGGGGCTGAGCCGCAAGATCTGGCAGAAGATCATGCTGCTCGACCAGCCCGGGGCGCCGTCGATGCCGGGAAGCTCCTCGCCAGCCTGAGGCGGGGCACGCGCTGGCGGCGTGGCCGGAGCGACCCGAGGGCGGGCTCCCGGCCGAGGGACGAGTGGCCCGTGCCGTTCCTTCGTCAGTCGACCTCGAAGACCGTGTTGTCCACCGGGTCGAGGTACGAGAGCGCCTTGTCGGCGGCGTACGCGTAGCACGAGTTGTAGTAGAACCAGCCACTCCTGAGCTGGACGGCATCGTCGGTGCCGTCGAGGCCTCCGATGAGCAAGCCGCGCACGGTCGGGTACGCCCAGGACGGGACGTCTCCCAGCTCGCCCGCGAGCACGATCCCGTTCCAGGTGAACCCGCTCTGCATGGTCAGCCGTCCCGTGACGATGAGCACACCGCGTCCGGACCACGCCCAGTTCGCGGAGAGATCGCCGACGAAGCGGACGATCGGGAACGAGTCCGCGGGCAACGATGCCCACGTGGGCGGCGAGCCGTCGAACTCGACGGGAAAGTTCGGATCCGAGAGGATGTCCCACCGGATGTGCGTCGAGTCGATGACGGCCGAGACGCTGTTGTACCTGCCCCGATCCGGGTTGCCCGAAAGGGAGCCGGCGTACGAGGTGGTGGGGTTCCTGGCGCCGATGGCTCCGGCGATGCCGGCCGTGCCCCCGGCGGGGCAATCCGAAGAGGTGGCATGGTCGTGCCCATCCACGGTCGCCCAGAGCGTGCCGTCCGACGATCCACTGACGTCCACGGTGTCCATCGCCGCAAGGACGACCGCCTTGTGGGGAACCGGGGACATCCTGTGCCAGGCGTAGGTGGCCACGACCCGCCGCGCCGGTGACTCGGAATAGCGAGGATCGGTGACGGTACCCTCGGAGCGCACGTAGTACAGGTCGTCGACCGGGTCTTGCTTCACGAGCCTGCGGGTGGTGATCGTCGCGATGCCGTTGCCGATCGCGTAGGAGACCGAATCCCCGACCACGCCGATCTGCTCGCCGAGGAAACGTTGCAGCCCCGCCCTGGCGACCGAGAGCGCCGCTTGGGAGTCACGGTACTCGTTGGACAGGCTGAGCTCGGTGCTCACCATTCGGTACGCCGCTCCTCCCGCGATCGCGATCGCGAACAACATCAGGACCACCAGGACGAGCGCGAATCCCGAGCGGTCCGTGCGGGTGGAGCGCGGTGTCATCGGACGTTCGGGAGAATGAAGTCGGTAGTCCAACCGTACGCGACGTCGTCATGGAGCCCGGTCTCCGGCTTCATCCGGGCCTGGGCGACCACGCGCACGGCATCGATCGAGTCGAGCCCTGCCGCACCGACGGACGTCGCGTAGGTGCTTCCCCCCGTCCGGTATTCGAATCCGGCCGACGGGTCCAATCCCGTCACGTACTCGATCAGCGTATCACCATAGGCGGCGCGGAAGAGCCCCATGGTGCTCGGATCGAGCACCGATTGCTGGATCTTGAAGCGGGTCTCCCGGAAGAACATCACGACGTCCGTCTTCGCGGGCACGGACGGAGCGAAGTCGTCGAAATGCCCAAGCCTGTGGAACTGGCCGGCGGATAGGGTCGTGTCGGCCCCGTTCGCGAGACACTTCACGTTCGGCGGACCTCCGGTCCCGACGATGCCTGCCCAGGTCGCGTTGTAGTAGTCCCAGCTGTTCGACGTCTCGCTGCGGTAGGCGAAGCCGGCCAGCTCGACGGTGTCGAGGCCGGTCGGCCCCCCCTCCATGAAGATGTCGGTGTTGTTTCCGGTGACCGCGCACACGACCCCGACGCCCAGGGGCGAGCGGATCGTCATCTCCTTGTTGTCGGCCTCCGTGATCCCGCCGGGCATGACCGAGCGGAGCTCGCTGCCGAGCACCTCGGTGACCGAGCGGGCGTCTTCGTGGACGGCGGTGCGCTTCGTCTGGACCGCGTAGAACTCGTTCTGCACCAGGAACACGCTTCCCACGAGGAGCACCAGGATCGACGAGACGGCGAGCGCCACCACCGCCTCGACCAGCGAGAAGCCCGCGCGGGTCGGGATCACCAGTGGGTCGCCACGTAGGTAGTGGCCGCGTACCTGGGCTCGGATCCCGAGGAGGCCGGTGTCATGGAGACGTCGATCCGCTTCAGGATCGCGGTGATCAGCGTGACCGAGGCCGTGCGGTCGTAGCCGACGCCCATCACGCTCACCGTGTCGCTCGACGAGCCCACCGCCAGCGAGTCGAAGGGCTCCGACTGAAGCGAGTCCAGCCGCTCGTTCACCATGACGACGATCTTCGAGCTCCTTGCCGAGTAGCTCATCGTTCGGGAGAGCGAGTCGCTGAGGCCGATCACCATGAGCACCCCGACCGAGAAGATCACGAGGGCTCCGATGACCTCGATCAGCGTGAAGCCGCCCGGATGACGGGTTGGGGACCATGATACTCGGCTCACTGCGCCTGGACCTTCGAGGCTCCCATGCTGTTGAATCGGACCCCGTACGTCGTCGAGCCCATGGAGAACGTGGCCATGCCGACCGACCCTCCGCCCCCGGCGAGGTCCGCCACGCCTCGGTAGTTGAAGCGGAGGCTGTCCCCCGCCGTCCGGAGATCGATGGCGCTCAGACGGACATCGCCACGGCCTCCGAAGCGGCGCCGCTCCAGCTCCTTGCCCGAGCTCACCATGGTAATGGAGTACCAGAGGTCACTCTCGTCGAATCGTATCACCACAGGCTCCCTCGCCCTCAAAGCGGCCGAGCGGGCCAGCGTCAGATCCTGGGCGAAGATCTGTGCGGCTCTCTCCGCCGAGGTCCTCCGATAGTACCGACCGAAGTACAGCGCCGCGACGCTGAGGGTCAGCGCGGCCAATGCCAGCACGACCGTGACCTCGATAAGGGTGAAGCCCCTCGCTTCTCGACCTGGGCCGGTACCTGCTGATCGCATCGAGTCTACCGCCCACTCCCGGCGTATGAGAATCCCTCGTCCGTCCCCAGCAACATCCCGTCCAAGCCTCCAACAAACATTCATCGGAAAGAGCCCGGGCAACAACATCCTGGTGTAGAGCGGGCCACCGAGGCCCACGCTCGCGCCTCGACAGTGCCCTGTTGCGAGGCCGCACACGCGGCCGCGTCCCTACCCAGCAAGGGGCCGGTGCGAGGCCCGGAGGTGGCGGTTCCTCCCCGCTGGGGTCACCCGCCCTTGTCAGGGGCCGGTCTCCCGCGCGCACGGGAGCGGGGGCACGGGCTATGCCCATGGACGCTGTTCCGGACTTTGGCCGATTATTCGTCCGGAATGTCGATTGTAAGTGGGTGCTATTTTTTTCTTGACATACGCGACCATCGGAGGCCAATTGCTGGATACACGAAGTATTACGCACGCAGTCGACCCCGACTGGAGGAGTCTCTGTGGCCAGCGTCGACGAGGAAGTCCTCGCCGCGGTCGAGACCGCCATCAAGAAGAAGCCCGGTGCCAGCGTCGACGAGCTGATGGAATTGGCGAAAGGCGTGAACCCCGCCATCGGCAAGCTCACCAAGCGCCAGTTCCACGCTCGCTACCCGCTACAGATCAAGCGGAAGATGAGCGCGGCGAAGGGCGGACGCCCACGCTCCAGGAAGCGCTCGTCTCGGAAGATCCGAGCCAAATCCGGTGCGAACGGTCGCGACGCGGTGCGAGCCGTCTTCCTCCGTTTCGCGTCCGATCTCGCGGGAGCGGAGGCACGCAAGGACATCATCAAGGTCGTCGCGAATGTCGACAAATACGTCGACGACGCCCTGAAGGCGGCGGGCACCTCCTAGCCGGCCACCCGCTCGGCCAGGGCCGACAGCTCCCGGACCGCGACCGACATCGCGGCGAGGCCAGGGGTGTCTTCAGTCTTGAGCTCGTCGAGTATCTCTCGGAAATGCGTGACGTGGCGGCTCTTCCCTCCCAGCACCGCACGCGTCTTTTCCGCGCTCCCTTCGGGGGAGCCGTCGGCGTTCATGACGCTGACGACCAGCTTCCTGTGCGCCCGGAAGAGGTCTTCCGAAAGCGCCTGGGCCGCCCGCTGCTCCCAGTGGTCGTCACTGGAGGCCTCGAACGTGGCCCTTCTGAGCCACGGGATCTCGAACGCTTCCGAGATCGCGTAGTACGTTCGACCCGTCTCGATCTCGCCGGAGCCGGTCTCCCGCGCGACCTCCGCGATCTCGAGAAGCTGATCGAGGAAGCGGAGGGTGATGAGGTCGCGAGAGAGGTCCGCACCGGCGCCGAGCTCCTGGATCTCTCCCACACGATCCTCGAAGAGTGCCCGCTCCTCGCCCGCCACGAGCTCGGCGAAGCCCCGTCGGAGCAGGGCCAGACCCTCCAAGTTCTCGCTCACGATGCGCGCCGGCGACGTTCCGGGGTCCGCATTCTGAAGGACCCACCGCGTGGTGCGCTCGAGCACTCGCCCGAGTCCGAGGAGCCAACGGTAGGTGATGCGCGCCCCGAGTGAGGTCTCCTGGTCGGCCAACTGATCGAGCAGCGTCCGGTGGCCGGCCAGGCGGGAAGCCACCAGCCAGGCTCGCACGACATCCTCGGCGCTCCTCCCGGTGTCGCGGACGATCCGGCTGACGAACGTCGCCCCCATGAGGTCCACGAGGTCGTTCGTGAGCTGGCTCGTGATGATCTCCCGCCGAAGCCGATGCCCGGCCAGGTTCTCCTTGCCCGCCGCGAGCACGGCGGCCGGAGGGAAGTAGCCCAGGAGGTAGCTCTCCGTGACGGGGTCGTCGGGAAGCGTGCTCTCCAGCAGCCGCGCCTTCAGCGACAGCTTGGCGTACGCCAACAGGACGCACAGCTCGGGGCGCACCAACGTCTGAAAGCGCTCCCGGCGCTCCCGCATCACGTCGGTGGAGGGCAGGGACTCGGAGCCTCTGTCCAGCTCTCCCGACTTCTCCAGCGAGAACATCAGCTCGCTGAAGTCGTCCGGACCGTCTTCGGCACGCATCGCGTCCAGCGAGATCGCGAGGCTCTGGGTGCGGTTGTCCTCCAACACGAGGCGGGCGACGTCGTCGGTGAGCTCCTGCAGCACCTCGTTCCGCCGCTCCTCCGACATCTCCCCGGAGGCGACGGCGGGTGCCGCTAGGATCTTGAGGTTCACCTCGTGGTCGGACATGTCCACGCCGCCCGAGTTGTCCATGGCGTCCGTGTAGATCCTGCCACCAGCGAGGGCATACTCGATCCGCGCACGCTGCGTGAATCCCAGGTTGCCGCCCTCGCCCACCACCTCGCACCGCAGCTCCGTGGCGTCGATCCTCACCGCGTCGTTGGACGGATCCCCGGCGTCCCCGTGGCTCTCGGAGACACTCTTCACGTACGTGCCGATCCCGCCGTTCCAGAGCAGCTCGACGGGGGCCTTCAGGATCGCGCGTATGACCTCCTCGCCACTCAGGGGCCCGGAGCCTTCGTCCATTCCGAGCGCCGCCTTCGCCTCGGGGGGCACCTCGACCTCCTTCGATCCGCGGGGAACGATGATCCCCCCGGCGCTCATCGTGGCACGATCGTAATCCCCCCAGCTCGATCGTCCGAGCTCGAACATGCGCTCGCGCTCGGCGAACGAGACGGCCGGGTCCGGATCGGGATCGATGAAGATGTGGCGGTGGTCGAACGCGGCGATGAGCCGGATCTGACGAGACAGAAGCATCCCGTTCCCGAAGACGTCGCCGCTCATGTCGCCGACGCCCACCACGGTGAACGGCTCCGTCTGGATGTCCTTGTCCCGTTCGCGGAAGTGGCGCTTGACGCTCTCCCAGGCCCCCCGGGCCGTGATGCCCACGGCCTTGTGGTCGTAGCCGTGGGAGCCGCCGGAGGCGAAGGCATCGCCCAGCCAGAAGCCGTACTCGGCCGACACGCCGTTGGCCAGATCCGAGAACGTGGCGGTTCCCTTGTCGGCGGCCACCACCAGATACGGGTCGGGATCGTCGAAGCAGACCACCCCTTCGGGAGGGATCGAATGTCCCGAGGGGTCCAGGTTGTCGGTCAGGTCCAGCAGCCCGCGCATGAGGGTCCGATACTGCTCCTGGCCCTCCTTCAATCGCGATTCGGGATCCGCGAAGCTCTGGCGGGTGACGAAGCCTCCCTTGGAGCCGCCCGGCACGATGACCGCGTTCTTGACCATCTGGGTCTTCACCAGACCCAGGATCTCGGTGCGGAAGTCGTCGGGGCGGTCACTCCAACGAATGCCTCCGCGCGCCACGCGGGCGCCCCTCAGGTGCACGCCTTCCATGCGCGGAGAATGGACCCACACCTCGTAGAGGAGGCGGGAGCGCCGCAGGACCTCCACGTCGCGGCAGGAGAACTTGAACGAGACGTAGGGAGCGCCGCCGGACCGGAAGCTCGGGATCCGTCCGCCGTGCCGGAAGTAATTCGTCCGCAGCGTGCCCGAAATCAGCTCCTCCAGGCGGCGCAGCGCGCGGTCGTCCGAAAGGAGGCTCACGCCGTGCAGCGAGCCGAAGAAGGCCTGACGGATGTCGGCGGCCGCGATTGCGCGCTGCTCCACCGATCCACCCGCTTTCGGATCGAATCGAGCCTCGAAGAGATCGAAGAGCTCCCTGGCGATTCCGGGATACTGGACCAGGGCGTTCGGCAGAGACAACCGACTCGGCAACGCCCCGATCTGGAAGGCGTACGCCGCATACGCACGCAACACGGAGATCTCGCGCCAATGCAGACCGGCCCCGAGGACCAGCTGGTTGAGGGTGTCGCTCATCGCGTCACCCGACCGAACCGCGAGGATCGTGTCGGCGAGCAGGTCTCCCCTGGACCCGATGTCGATGGTCCGGCCTTCACCGTCCTGGACGGCGAAGGCGTAGATCGTCGCACGCTCCTGGCGTCCTTCCCTCACCTCGAAGGGATTCACGGCGATCACCCGCAGACCGGCGTTCTCGAGGATGGGCATGAAGTCGGACAGGACGAGGCGCTCGTCCCTCAGGAAGACCTTCAGCTCCGTCACCGGCGCGTCTCCCGAGGCCGCCACCGACGAGCCGCGGTTGGCCAACGCGATGAAGATCGGACGGTCGTCGGCCCGCATGCCTTCGAGCGCGAGGATGTCCTCCACCGCCACGTGCGGATCCGTGGCGGCCTGGTACTCCGCGCTCATCGTCTCGGCGTAGCGCCTCGCCAGACGACGCGCCTCCTCCGGCGGGCGCACCTGCTCGAGCCCTTCCCGGACCCGGTCCGCCCACGTGCGGATGATACGAGAGACCAGCTGCTCGACCTCCTCCTCCTCGATCCGGGAGAGGCGCTCCTTCTCCGCCCGGACATGGAAGTGGAGTCGCGCCTGGTCGCCGCCGCCGAGGGACAGGTGGTAGTTGAGGACCTCCCCCTCGAAGAGCTCCACGAGTGCCCGCTCCAGACCCCGGCGCACGTCTCCCGAGAAGCGCTCCTTGGGCAGGATGATCATCGCGGAGACGCCCCGTCGGAGTGGGTCCTCACGGAGCGTCACGCGCACCCCCGCGGTGTTGTACGACGTGAGGACCGTTCGGATATCGTCACCGATCTGCTCCGCCGAGGCCAGGAAGAGCTCCTCCTTCGGCAGGGAGTTGAAGATCGTGATGATCTCCTTGTAGTCGTGCGAGCCCTCGCGCACGCCGGACTGCTCGAGGACCCACGCGAGCTTCTCGCGCAGAATCGGGATGTCCCCGGCGTCCTCGGAGTAGGCCTTCGACGTGAAGAGGCCCAGGAAACGGTGCTCTCCGGCGACCTCGCCGTCCGGCCCGAGCTTCTTGACGCCGATGTAGTCCATGCGCACGCGGCGGTGCACGGTGGACTCCGCGTTGGTCTTGCTGATGATCAGCGTGGGTCCGCTCTCCACGAGCGCGCGCACGTCCTGCTCCAGGTCGGCCAGCGGAACCGGATGGCTGAAGGACGAATCCGACTCGTCGGACAGCACGCCGAGGCCCGAGCCCGACTCGACCACCACGGAGCGGCCCTCGTCACCGTCGACGAGATCGTAGGCGCGATAGCCCAGGAAGACGAACGCCCCGTCGCGCAGCCACCGGAGGAACGCCTGGATCTCGTCGACCTCCTCCCGACGGTTCTCGAGGATGGTCGCGTGCTCGGCGAGCTCGGCGACGACCTCGTTGACGGCGTCGACCATGGGGGAGAAGTCCTCGGTGGCCCGCAGCACGTCCCCCAGGGACCGCCCGATCTCCCTCTCGATGAACGCCAACGCCTCGGGATCGGTGACCTGGGCCACCTCGCAGTGCACCAGCGACTCCCGCGTGCCTCCCTCGTGGGAGGGACCCACACCGACGAGACGCCCCTGCGCGTCGCGGTCCACGTGCAGCACGGGGTAGACGATGTGCTCCACCGCCAGGTCCTGGGCGTGCAGGAACTCCCGGATCGTGTCGACGATGAAGGGGCGTTCCGAGACGTTGGTGCGGATGACCGTCACGGGCGCGTACCAGCCTTCGTCTTCGACGTCGGGGTTCAGCACGGAGACGCCGACCTTCCCGCCCCGTCCCGACTGGAGGAATCGGAAGGCCCCGAGCGCCATGTGCGTCAGCGCGTCGGTGCTGCGCTCACGAAGAAGCTCGGGCGGCGCCTTGGAGAAGAAGATCTCCGCGAAGGCCACGGCGAGCCCCACTTCGGACGAATCCACGTGACGCTCGATCTGGCGGCAAACGGCGTCGACCGTAGGAGAATTCTGGCGGAGGTGACGGACCGCCGTTTCGGATGTGTCGCTCATGATTGCGACCGCGTCGTGTCGCGGCTCTTGTAGTCATGCACGACCCAGGTTGGGCCGACACCGGACAGGGCTCCGGTGTAGCCAGGAAAGATATCGAATGCGCGACGCGGATGTAGGTCCCCTTCATGTGTCCGCGGTCATGGGCCCGCCCGTGGCGCCGGAGCAGGCGAGGCCGAGCCACGAATTCCCTCGCCACGGCGCTCTGGCTACCTTGCCCCGCATGCGCTTCGTCCATGTCGCAGACGTCCACCTGGACACGTCCTTCGCCGGACGCTCGGACTCGGTCCGGCGTCGGCTCAGGGACGCTTCCCGTGAAGCCTTTCGCAGGGCCGTGGACCTCGCCATCCGCGAAGACGCGCACGCCTTTCTGATCGCCGGCGACCTGTTCGACGGTGATCGCCTCTCCTTCCAGACGGAGCGGTTTCTCCTGGAGCAGGCTCACCGGCTGGGCGACAACGGGATCACCGTGGTCTATGCCACGGGTAATCACGATCCCGGCTCTCCGGCGTCCGGGCCCCGGCCGCTCGCCTGGCCGCCGAACGTTCACGTCGCGGCGGACGCGACCCCGAAGCGCATCGAGGTACGCAACCGCGAGGGCGAGCGCGTAGGCTTCGTGAGCGCGGTCGGCCACGCCACGGACCGCGAGACCGCGGACCTCTCCCGGCTTCTCCCCCGACCTGTAGGAGAGCTTCCCGAGGTCGCCTTGCTGCACACGCAGGTGCACGCGACGCCCGGCGCGGAGGCGCACCATCCGTACGCGCCGTCGGAGCTGGCGTATCTGACCATGGCCGGCTTCGACTATTGGGCCCTCGGGCACGTCCACGTGCGGCAGATGCTCTCCGAGGATCCGCCGATCGCCTACTCCGGCAGTCTCCAGGGCCGAACCCACGCCGACCAGGGACCGCGGGGTGCGCTCCTCGTGGACCTGTCGGACCGCGACGACCCGGTCGTGTCCTTCCGTCCCCTGGCTCCGATCCGCTGGGAGACCGTCTCGGTGGCGGACCTGGAGGCCGCGGACAGCCTCGATCGTCTCGAGCGGCGCATCCAGGCGGCCTGGAGATCCGCTCCGGCGGGCGAGGCCGGCCGGAGCGGCGCCGAGTGGATGGTGCGTGTCGTCCTGGAAGGAGCCTGCCCGCTCTGGAAGGAGCTCCGCGCCGAGGAAGACCGGCTCGTGCTGGCCCGAGAGCTGCGGGGTTCCCTCGGCGTCCTGGACGTCGTCGTGATCGCGGAGCGGATCCATCCGGTCGTGCCGGTAAACGAGCATCGTATCCGTAAGGACGTGCTGGGCGAGGCGCTCCGGTTGATCGAGGACGTGCGAAGCGGCAGAGCCCGACTCTCCGGGCTCGAGGGCGACTCCCTCGCCGGGCTCGCGACCGAAGGCGGCGACGCGCTGGATGCCTACGTGCGACGCATCCTCGAAGGCGCGGACGCCGAGGTCGCCGCTCGCATGCTCGTCTCGGAGGAGCACGAGTCGTGAGGATCGAGCGCGTCCAGATCGAGGCGTTCGGCCGTCTCCGGAGCTGGGACAGCGGCTCCGGGAGCTTGCCCGGCCTCGTCGCGGTGCTCGGGCCGAACGAGGCCGGCAAGTCGACGCTCTTCCACTGCCTGACCACGCTTCTCTACGGCTTCCGCCCTGCCTCTCGGGAGAACAACCCGTACGTCCCGTGGGGAGGGCCCGATGCCGGCGCGGCCGCCTTGATCCGCCTGGACGGATCGACCTGCGTGGAGGTCGAGCGCAGGCTGCTGTCGCAACCCGCCGGCCGCATGACCGTCGACGGCCGGACCGAGGAGCTTCGCAACCGCGCGTTGCCGTGGACCGAACACGTCCCCATGCAGGTCTTCCGGCAGGTGTTCGCACTCACGCTGGCCGACCTCGCCGGTCTCGACGAGGAGACCTGGGGCCGCGTTCAGGACCGCATCGTCGGATCCATGGGAGCTTCCGACGTCTTGCCCGCGCGGGAGGTGGCCGCCGCCCTCGAGCGGGAGGCAGGGGAGCTATGGCGTCCGAACCGGCGGGGAAATCAGCGCATCCGCGATGTCCAGGAGGCGGTTCGCCACCTGCGTGGCCGCCGCCGCGAGGCCCTCGAACGGGATCGGAGCCTCAGAGCCCTGGTCGCCGAGCGGGACCGGGTTCGCGACGAGCTCCAGGACGCGCGCGAGGCACGGCAGCGCGAGCGCGTGGCCGTGGAGCGCGTCCAGGAGCTTCTTCCGGTCCGACGCCAGCTACTCCGGATCGCCGCGCTCCGGGAGAGCGCAGGGCCTCCGGAGGCCCTGCGCGGCCTCCCCGACGATCCTGCGAGCAGGGTCGAACACCTGATCCGACGGCTCCGCGAGCTGGACGACCGCCGCGCCGAGATCGAGACGGCCAGGCTCGAGCCCGAAGCCGCCCTGGCCGCCTTCGGGGAGCGAGAAACCGACATCGTGGCCCACGCCGACGTCATCTCGGGGTTCGCGGCGCGGGTGGAGGGCCTGGCGGTCGAGAGAGCCCGCGTGCACACGCTCGAGCAGGAGGTGCAGGATCTGGACCGTCGCCTCGCCCAGGACACGGTGCCGATCCTGTCCGTCTCCTGGGAGGAGGCGCCGGCCGACCGTCTGGCGGCGACGCCGGTGAGCGAGCTGCGCACCCACGTGGATGCGTTCGTCGCAGCCGACGAAGAGCTGCGCGTCCTCGCGGAGGCCGAGCGGCGTGGCGCGGAACGAGGCGGCCGGGGGGCGGGGACCGCGCCGTGGATGGCCGGGGCCGCCCTGGCGGTTGTGGGCGCGATCGTCCTGGTCAGGGGCCTTCTTGCGGGCGACGGGGTGACCGCGGTCTCCGGTGGGGTCGCTGCCGTCCTCGGCGTCGCGTTCCTTCTCGCGGTGCGGCGCCCACGAGCGAAGACCGGGCAGGCAGGCCCGGTTCGACGGGCGCGGGATCGGGCCAGGAAGGGTGTGTCGGACGTGCTGGAAGGCCTGCCCATCGTCCCTTCCCTCCTCGAGGAGCCTTCCCCGCGACTGGCCACCGGCATCGAGCGCCTTCAGGAGTCGCTGCGGGCGCGGGCCGATCGGCTCCGCTCGCTCCGGGATCTCCGGGCGCGGCTCGGCGAGGCGGATGCGGAGGCCCGTGGGCTCGCTTCCACCCTCGGAATCGTGG
This sequence comes from uncultured Gemmatimonadaceae bacterium, assembly GCA_964630935.1. Lineage (GTDB taxonomy): Bacteria > Gemmatimonadota > Gemmatimonadetes > Longimicrobiales > Gaopeijiaceae > SZUA-318. The sequence continues at coordinate 79,275 of CAZVYM010000004.1, forward strand.
CGGATCTCGACGCACAGGCGACCGCCTCCCTCCTGGACCGCGAGCTGCGGAGCGCGGAGCGCAAGCGAGACGCGGCCTCGAGCGCCGAGCGCGAGCTCGTTCGTTCGAAGCGGGAGCGCGCGCGCGTGGACGACGAGGCCGGCAAGCTGCAGGCGGAGCTCGAGAAGCTCCGCGAGCGGCTGAGCGAGATGGGTGACGGAGATCCCGATCTCGGCGCGAAGGTGGTGTCCGAGCGCCTGCGTGCCGCCTCGCGAGCCGACCAGCTCCGTGACGAGCTCGAGCGCACCCGCCCGTCCCTCGAGGAGACGGCCGCTCTGATCGCCGAGGCCGAGGCGGCCGGCGAGTCGTGGACGCTCGACGACGAAGACCTCGCCCTCCGGCGCGCCCGCATCGAGGAGCTCGGCGAGGAGGTGGAGCGGCTCGCGACCCGGGCCGAGGCGCTGGATCGGGACATCGCGCACGCGCGGGACCTCGAGACCACGGACGCCGTGGACGGAGAGATCGCGGCGCTCCAGGAAGAGGAGGCCCGGCTCATCTTCGAGCGCGACAGGAACTGGATCCTGGCTCAGCTGGTGCGCGAGGCGGACAGGAGGTTCCGGGAGGAGCACCAGCCCGATCTCATGCGTCGAGCCAGCTCCTATCTCGCACGCCTCACCGCCGGCCGCTACGACCGGATCGCGGCGGACGAGACGGCCCAGGGCGACCTGTTCCACATCTACGGCCCCACCCTGCCGGCGCCGGTACCCCTCACGCCGCCGGTCTCCACGGGGACCCTCGAGCAGGCCTATCTGTCGCTGCGTCTGGCCATCGTGGATCACCTCGACCAGGGAGGGGAGCGGCTCCCGCTCTTCGTGGACGAGGTCCTGGTGAACTGGGATCGCGAGCGGCGCGCCCGCGGGATGGACGTCCTGGTCGAAGTCTCGGCCACACGGCAGCTCTTCGTCTTCACCTGTCACGGCGACGTCGCCGGCGACCTGGCCGATCGGGGAGCTCGGGTGCTCGAGCTCGCGGAACGCTGAGCCGGAGAGACGAGATGGCGCTCGAGCTCCCGCTCGCCGTGGAGACCCACGGGTCACCTCCCGGAGAGGATGTCACGACCTTCCTCCTGCTGCACGGCTACGGCGGCTCGGCCTTCACGTGGCGATACTGGACCACGCCGCTCGCGCGCCGGGGCCACGTGGTCCTGGTGGACATGAAGGGCTTCGGCGCCGCGCCCAAGCCCGACGACGACGCCTACGGGCCGCACGACCAGGCCGAGCTCATCCATCGCCTCGTCGTCCAGCGAGACCTCCGCAATCTGACCGTGATCGGGCACTCGCTCGGCGGCGGGGTGGCGCTCCTTCTGGCGCTGCGGCTTCTCGCCGAGCCTCGACCGAGGCTGCGACGCCTGGTGACGGTGGCCGGCGCGGCGTATCGACAGGACTTTCCGCCGTTCGTGGCTCTGGCCCACCATCCCTGGATCACGTCGCTCCTGTTCCGCATCCTGGGGGCGCGCCGTGTGGTGAGGTGGGTCCTCCGCAGCATCGTCCACGAGCCCGACCGGGTGACCCGCACCCAGGTCATGGGCTACGCGGAGCCCATGGACGGCCGTGCGGCCCTGCGGGCCCTCATCCGATCCGCCCTGCGAATCCTGCCGCCGGACCTGGACGAGGTCGTGATGCGCTATCCGTCCATCGACGTCCCGACCCTTCTGCTCTGGGGACGGGAGGATCGGGTCGTGCCCCTGTGGGTGGCCGAGCGACTGGCCGCCGAGCTCCCGGACGCTCGGCTCGCGGTGATCGAGAGGTGCGGCCACCTGCCAGCCGAGGAGCGTCCCGAGGAATCGCTCAGGATCCTGGAGCGCTTCCTCGACGAGACGGAGGCTCAGGGGTGAGGTCGGTGCTCGCTTCGAAGCCCGCACACCGCACGACCGGCAGGTGCGGATACCTCGGATAGCTGTGGTCTACCTTCGAGCGCTCGCACAGATGAAAGCGCGATCCGCGCCGGCTCCCTACGATCCGATGGTGGACGCAATGCTCGCACAGTCCCACCGGAGGGCCGGCAGGCGGGTCGGCGTCCGTCACGGAGCGATGCCGAGATAGGCGACCTGGCGGGCCCGGTCTCCACCCCGGTGGGAGAAGAGTCCGTCACGGGAGCACCGCGTGCACAGCCCCGACACGCTCACGTTCGTGGCGCGGACGCCTGCCGCCACCGCCCGCGCCGCGAGCGCGCCCCTCAGGTCGAGCGGGGCGGGCCCGGGCGGCGCGTCCAGTCCCAGCGCCGAGAACACCTCCGGGCCGACCTCGTAGCAGGCCCCACAGATGGAGGGCCCGAAGTGCACCAGCAGGTCGCCGGGCATGGAACGGGCCCGTTCCTGAAGCGTCTCCAGTCCCCGTTCCAGAATCCCCGCGGCCGATCCTCTCCACCCCGCATGCAGCAAGGCCACGGCACGACGCTCCGGATCCACGACGAATACCGGGACGCAGTCGGCGAGCGTCACGGTCAGCAGCACGCCGGCGTCGACGGTCGCGTGCCCGTCGCACGGATCGGCAAGGTGGAGTCCCGGCGGGCCCGCGTGGTGGAACCGGACCGTCCTGCCGTGTACTTGATGGGCGTGAACGACGCGCCGGAGGCCGCTCGAGGAGCGGAGCGCGTCCCAATTGCCCAGGACGGCGACGGGCGTGGATGCGTCGCTGTAGAGTCCGAGATCGAAGGGCGCCGAGGGGCTTCCCCGTCCGGTCGTACCCTGGACGAGCCACGGGTACCGTTCGCTCCACCTCGCGTGGGTGAAGCCGGGCGGGTCCGCGGTCGTCACTTCCGCTTCGATGGTGTACGGCATGAAAGACCCTCCAACCGCCTACGGAAGCTGATACTTTAGGTGCCCGCGCGTGCGGGACACCAACACGCAGCACAGGTCCGATGGACGACACCCTATTCGACAGTCAGAACGCCGCCTATGCCCAGGCGATGTTCGAGCAATATGCCCGAAACCCCGAATCGGTCCCCTCGGAGTGGCGCAAGCTCTTCGAAGACGGAGGAGGCCGAGCGGTGGCCGAGGGCCTTTTCATGCCGGATCAGCTCGACGGCCACAGGGCCACCGCGCCCAGCCGGATCTCCATCCCCCTCGCCGAAGAGGCCAGGGTCTCCGAGAGCCTCGTGGAGCGTCTGCACCAGGTGCTCCCGGCCGTGTCCCGCGCGAAGGCGCTGGTCCAGGCGTTCCGGGATCACGGCCATCAGCTCGCCCGCATCGATCCGCTGGGAAGCGAGCCCCCCGGCCATCCCCAGCTCAATCCCACGTTCTTCGGGACGTCGATGGAGGAGCTGGCCGAGCTGCCTTCCTCGCTGGTCATGGACAACGGCGACAAGCGCTCGATGGCCGATGCCCTGAGCGAGCTCGCGACCATCTACTCCGGTACGACCGGCTACGAGTTCGAGCACGTCGACGACCACGTGAAGGTCGATTGGCTCTGGGAGCACGTGGAGAAGGGACGCCACAAGCCGGAGATGTCGGCACCCGAGCGGAAGGCGCTCCTGCACCGCCTGACCGAGGTCGAGGGGTTCGAGCAGTTCCTGCACCGCAGCTATCTGGGTCAGAAGCGGTTCTCCATCGAGGGCACCGACGTCCTCGTGCCCATGCTCGATCTCGGCCTTCGGGAGGCGCTGCGGGCCGGAGGGCACGAGGTGGTCATCGGCATGGCGCACCGGGGCCGCCTCAACGTGCTCACCCATGTCGTGGGGCTCTCCTACGGCGAGCTGCTCTCGGAGTTCGAGGGTCCGACGTACAGGGACAGCCAGCTCCACGTGCACGGTACGGGCGACGTGAAGTATCACCATGGCGCCAAGGGTGAGCGGACGTTGCCGGAGCTCGGTACGATCTCCGTGACGCTGACGCCCAACCCCAGCCATCTGGAGTTCGTGAACCCGGTCGTTGCCGGCTTGGCTCGTTCCCGACAGTTCGGCGGGACCACCAAGGAGGCGGTCCAGGACACCCGGGCGGTCGTGCCGATCACGATCCACGGCGACGCGGCGTTCGCCGCCGAAGGCGTCGTGGCCGAGACGCTCAACATGGCGCGTCTCGCGGGCTACGACGTCGGCGGCACCGTGCACATCATCGCCAACAACCAGGTGGGATTCACCACGGACCCGAAGGACGGCCGCTCGACGTTCTACGCGAGCGATCTCGCCAAGGGCTACGGCATTCCCGTCGTGCACGTGAACGCCGACGAGCCGGAGGCGTGCCTCGCCGCCATGCGCCTCGCCATGACGTACCGCAACCACTTCGCCGACGACTTCGTCATCGACCTGGTGGGCTATCGGCGCCACGGCCACAACGAAGGCGACGAGCCCGCGTACACCCAGCCCGTGCTCTATCGGACCATCGAGGAGCACCCGACCGTTCGCGCCCTCTATGCGCAGAGGCTCGTCGGCGAGGGCGTCCTGTCCGAGGACGACGTCCGGGCGATGCAGGACGAGCTTGCGGAGCGGCTGCGGGATTCGCAGGACCACGTCCGTGACTACGCGCCCGACACCGAGGAGGAGCCGGTGGACGAGCGCGAGCGCTACGCGGAGCCCGAGACGACCGGCGTCGCGCTCGAGGTCCTCTCGGAGATCAACGATCTCCTCGTCACCCTCCCGGAGGGATTCACGCCGCATCCGAAGCTCTGGCGGCAATTCAAGCGTCGCGCCGAGGGCTTCGGGCCGGAGCGCCCGCTCGACTGGGGACACGCCGAGGCGCTCGCCCTGGGAACCCTGCTGAAGGAGGGCGTGCCGGTCCGGCTCACCGGGCAGGACACGCAGCGCGGCACCTTCAGCCACCGGCACATGGTTCTGCACGATGCCGAGAACGGGGGGGAGGCCGTACCCCTCCAGCAGGTGTCGGACACCCGCCTGGAGGTGTACAACTCGCCGCTGACCGAAACCGCGGTGCTCGGCTTCGAGTACGGCTACTCGGTCGGCGCCGACACGGACGTGGTCCTCTGGGAGGCGCAGTTCGGCGATTTCGTCAACGGCGCCCAGGT
>CAZVYM010000005.1:0-78093 GCA_964630935.1 uncultured Gemmatimonadaceae bacterium
AAGGCGAATCCCACGGCCAGCAGCGCCACGCCGATGGCCAGGAGGCCGCCCGAGGCCGGAAGGCTGCCGCCCGCGTTCCCGATCACGAACACGTTCGTGCTGCCCGTGGCTCCGTACACGAGCGCGATCCCGTACAGGAAGAACCCGGTCGAGAACGCGCCCAGAAGAAAGTACTTCAGCCCGGCCTCCGCGGACCTGCGGTCACGCCGATTGAAGGCCGTCAGCGCGTAGACCGAGATCGACATCACCTCGAGGCCCAGGAAGACGACGATGAGATCCCGCGCGCCCGCCATGAACATCATCCCCGCCGTGGCCAGGAGCACCAGACCGTAGAACTCGCCGGCCTGGAGTCGCTGGCGAATGACGTAGGCGAAGGAGATGAGGATCGTCATCGCGGCCGCGAGCAGGAAGATCCAGTTGGCGAAGAGACGCAGACCGTCGACGGCGATCATCGTCGTACGATCCGCCTGCCGGACCCCGTAGAGCCATCCGTTCGCGGCCGCGGCCATGAGCACGCCGATGAGCGCGATCCAACCCAGCACCGTTCCCGAGCCGAACGTGGGATCCTCACCCGCGGGAGCCTCCTGGCCGGGACGGAACCTCCCCGAGACGCCGGCGATCAGGACCACCATCCCCCACACGCAGAGGATGATCTCCGGAAGAAGCGCCCAGACGTAGTCCAGGTTGCTCGAAAAGTTGAGTTCCATGGGTCAGTCGCCGTCCGTGCTCTTGGCCACGGGTCCAAGGGATGAAGCGGGCTGCGGAGTTGGGAGCACGGCCGCCTCCCCGCTCGTATGAATCAGGTTCGCCATCGCGCTTGCCGGAGCGGCCGTCTCCACGCGCTCCAGAACGGAGCGCACGCTCGGCTCCATGCGCCGCAGGAATGGTGTGGGGTTCCACCCGATCCAGATCATGAGCGCACACAGCGGCGCGAGGATTGCGATCTCGCGCCGCGACAGGTCCTTCATCTCTCGGTTTTCCGGCTTGTCGAGCGCATTGAAGAAGACGCGCTGCACCATCGGAAGCATGTAGTACGCCGCGAAGATCACGCCGCCCGTGGCGAAGAACGCGGCGACCGGGTGGTGCTCGAACGTCCCCAACAGCGCCAGGAACTCTCCGACGAAGCCGCTCGTGCCCGGCAGGCCGATCGACGCCAGGGCCGTGATCATGAACGCGGTCGCGAACCAGGGGGTCACGCGGCTGATGCCTCCGAACTCGGCGATGGTCCGCGTATGGCGCCGCTCGTAGAGCATCCCGAGCAGGAGGAACAGTGCCCCCGTGCTGAGTCCGTGGGAGATCATGACGATCAGGCCGCCCTGGAGCCCGTTCACGGTCAGGGCGAACACACCCAGGATCACGAAGCCCATGTGTGCGACCGACGTGTACGCGACAAGCTTCTTGGCGTCGGGCTGCACGGCCGCCACCCACGCCGTGTAGAGGATGCCGGTGATGGCCAGCGTGAGCATCACCGTGATCACCGTCGGGTTCGTCGCCGCGACGGGGAAGAACGGGAGCAGGAACCGGAAGAACCCGTACGTCCCCATCTTCAGGAGCACCGCGGCCAGAACGACGGAGCCGGGCGTGGGCGCTTCGACGTGGGCGTCCGGAAGCCAGGTGTGGAGAGGAAACACCGGCACCTTGACCGCGAAGGCCAGGGCGAAAGCGGCGAACAGCCAGAGCTGCTCCGTCCCCGACAACGAGATGTGCAGCAGGTCTCCGTACGCGAAGGTCGGGATCCCGAGCTGCGCCTTCGCCCTGGAGAAGAGGTACAGGATCCCCACCAGCATGAGCAGGGATCCGAACGCGGTGTAGAGGAAGAACTTGATGGCCGCGTAGATGCGCCGCTCTCCGCCCCAGATACCCACGATGAAGTACATGGGCACGAGGGTCAGCTCGAAGAAGACGTAGAAGAGGAAGAGATCGGTGGCGGTGAAGACGCCCACCACGCCGGCCTCCAGCAGGAGCATGAGCGCGTAGAACGCTCGCTCCCTCTTCTTGATGTAGTTCCACGAGCCGAGGATGGCCAACGGCGTGGTCAGCGTCGTGAGCAGGATCATGAAGAGGCTGATCCCGTCCACGCCGAGGGAGTAGTTGATCCCCCAGGCCGAGATCCACGGAGTCTGGCTCTCCATCTGCATCCCGGCTCGACTCGGGTCGAACGCCCACCACAGGCCGAGACTGAGCACGAGCACGGCGAGCGACCACCAGAACGCCAGATGCTTGGAGCGCTCCTCCTCGGCCCACAGCACGAGGCCCATGCCGAGGATGGGAAGCCAGATGAGGGCGTGCAGCACCCAGCCGGTGTAGTCGATGGACTGCAGGAATGCGGTCATCGTCCTTCCCTAGAAGATCACCGAGCCGAGGATCACGAGGACCCCGACGGTGAGGATGAAGGCATAGGTATTCACGGTACCGGTCTGGAACATGCTCCCCACGAATCCGACGCCTCGGGTCAGGTACCCGGCTCCGTTCACGATTCCATCGATGATGCCGGCGTCGATGACCCTCCAGCAGAAGCGCGACACGCGGACCACCGGCTGCACGACCAGGGTGTCGTAGACCTCGTCCACGTACCACTTGCGGTAGAGCACGCGCTTGAATCCGGCGGGCTCGGCCGACTCCTTGGCCGGCACGATCTTCCAGCCGCGAACCACCATGATGGCGGCGATCACGACCGCGATCGCCAGCAGCGTGGAGATCACACCCCAGGCCACCTCGCCGCCCCCGAAGGGCGCGGCCTCGGCGAACTCGCCGACATGGCTCACGAAGATCTCGTGCGCCGACGCGGTGACCGGCTCCATCCAGTGGTGGAGCCACCCGCTCATGGGCAGCGCGCTGAAGCCCCCGAGGAACGATTTCTGGACCGCCTCCGGCACGTTGACCCACCCACCGAACGTGGAGAGCACGGCGAGCGTCACGAGCGGAACGGTCATCGTCCACGGGGCCTCGTGGAGGTGCCTCGCCTCCTCCTGGCCGGTGCGGTTGGCACCATGGAAGGTCATGACCATCAGCCGGGTCATGTAGAACGCCGTCAGGATCGCGGCGGCCAGCGCGAGGATCCAATACACGCGGTAGAACGCCGCGTACGGCCCGACCGCCGCCGCTCCGGCCGACCAGATGATCTCGTCCTTCGAGAAGAAGCCCGCGAACGGCCACACGCCCGAGATCGCCAGCGTCGCCACCCACATGGTGATCCACGTGACGGGGAGGAAGCGCCTGAGGCCGCCCATGTTCCTCATGTCCTGGGCGTCCTCGTGGGAACGCGTGTGGTGGTAGGCGTGGTGCATCGAGTGGATCACCGCGCCCGAGCCCAGGAAGAGCAGCGCCTTGAAGAACGCGTGCGTCATCAGGTGGAAGATGCCGGCGGCGTACGCGCCCGAGCCCACACCCAGGAACATGTACCCGAGCTGCGAGACGGTGGAGTACGCGAGCACCTTCTTGATGTCGTACTGGGCCAGCGCGATGGTCGCGGCGAAGAACGCCGTCGCCACGCCGATCCCCGCGACCGCCACGCTGCCTACCGGAGCGAGCGAGAAGAGGACGGAGGACCGCGCGACCATGTAGACCCCGGCCGTCACCATCGTGGCGGCATGGATCAGCGCGGATACGGGCGTCGGGCCGGCCATGGCGTCGGGCAGCCAGACGTAGAGCGGGATCTGCGCGCTCTTGCCCGTGGCACCGAGCAGGAAGAATAGCGTGATCGCCGTGACGAGTCCCCCACCGTACACGAGCGCGGACGGAGCCTGGTGGAAGACCGATACGAAGTCGAGCGTCCCGAACGCCCGGAAGAGCAGGAACATCGCGAGCAGGAACCCGAAGTCCCCGATGCGGTTCACGATGAACGCCTTCTTGCCCGCGTCCGACTTCTCGCGGTCGGTGAACCAGAAGCCGATCAGCAGATAGGAGCAGAGCCCCACGCCTTCCCAGCCCACGAACATGAGCGGGTAGCTCGATGCCATGACCAGCACGAGCATGAAGAAGACGAAGAGGTTCAGGTAGGAGAAGTACCGCGCGTAGGACGGATCCTCTCCCATGTAGCCGATGCTGAACACGTGGATCAGGAAGCTCACGCCGGTGACCACGAGCATCATCACCATCGAGAGCTGATCCAGCTGGAGCGCGGCCGAGACCTTGAACGTCCCGGTCGAGATCCACGTCCAGTAGGTCCGCACGACGGGCTCTTCGAGGCCCGACCCGAGCATGCGCGTGAAGTTCACGAGCACGATCAGGAACGCCAGCAGGAGGACCCCGGGACCGATGAGCGAGGGGAGCCTCTGGGTCAGAGGGGGCCCCTCCGGTCCGTCGAGCTCGAGCTCGCCTCCGGCGCGCACCGCGTCCGCGGATCGACGCGCCTGGATGAGGGCCAGGATGCCGTTGGCAACGAATCCGAAGAGCGGCAGGAGGATGACCAGCCCCGGAAGGAAAGGCTCGAATCCGCCGCCGGCTTCGTGTGCGGACTGCCTGAGGAGCAGCGATAGCATCGCGTTCATGCCCCTACCACTTCAGCAGGTTGAAGTTGTCCACGTCCACCGTCTCGTAATGGCGGAAGATCGAGATGATGATCGCGAGGCCGACCGCCGCCTCCGCCGCTGCCACGGTCATCACGAAGAACACGAACACCTGTCCCTCGATGCCCATCAGGCGGGAGAACGCCACGAAGGTGAGGTTCACCGCGTTGAGCTGGAGCTCGATGCAGAGGAACATGATGATGGCGTTGCGCCGCACGAGGACGCCGAAGGTCCCCAGGACGAACAGGATGGCGCTCAGAATCAGGCTCGGGGTGATCATGACACGTGCCTTTTCGCGAGCACGATGGCGCCGACGACGGCCACGAGAAGCAGGATTCCCGTGATCTCGAAGGGCACCACGTATTGGGTGAAGAGCGGTCGGGCGATCGCGCCCACCGCCCCGTACTGGGCAATCGCCAGGTCGATCGCACGGCCACCGTTCGCCATGACCGAGTCGGCGTTCGCGCCCACGCCGCGCACCTGGTGCACCAGCGCGCCCGCCACGGCACCGATGACCGCGAACGCGATCACGGCGAAGGCGCCGCCCTTGAGGTCCCTGCGGTAGTCATGTCCGAGGTTGAGGAGCATGATCACGAACAGGAACAGCACCATGATGGCACCGGCGTAGACCATCACCTGGACCGCTGCGAGGAAATGCGCCTCGAGCAACACATAGATCCCGGCGAGGCTCGCCAGCGTGGCCACCATGAACAGGAGGCTTCCCACCGGGCTGCGGGAGAGCACGACTCCGAACGCGCCGCCGATGACCACGGCCGCGAACACGTAGAAGAGGATCTCGGCCATCGGTCACTCCGAGCGAGGGTCCGAGGGATCCCACAGGAGCGTCACCGGGTGGTCCTGCTCCATGAGACGATCCAGATCGTAGACGAAGCGGTCGCGCGTGAACTCGGCATTCTCGTAGTGCCGGCCCACGTGGATCGCCTCGACCGGGCAGACCTCCTGACACATGCCGCAGAAGATGCAGCGGAACTCGTCGATCTCGTAAACCACCGGATAGCGGTTCCCCTGATCGTCCTCTCCGCCCACGAGCCGGATGCAGTTCGCCGGGCAGACCGTGGGACATAGCCCGCACGCCACGCACTTCGGGCGTCCGTCGGCGTGCACCTCCATGCGGTGGGTCCCCCGCCAGCGCGGAGAGAGGTCCACCTGCTCCTCGGGGTATTGCAGGGTCACCTTGTTCGGGTTCACGAGGTGCTTGAAGGTGAGCGCCATGCCGCTGATCGTCGCCCGGAGATACGAGTTCTTCTCGGGCTCGGGGCGCTTCATCACCTTGACCGATATCGCCATCGTCCTTCGTTCCTCTCGCTTAGCGGATCGTTCCGGACACCCTCGTCACCGTCACCGTCTCAGTCCCCTGCCACCGTCGAGGCCGAAAGCCCACGGGCCCGGGCGGCTCGGTTCCTCATGGACGCCGCCGAGGCCGCGCCCGAGATCGTGTGGCCCCGATCGATGAAGAACAGGAAACCCGCCGTGGCGAGCCCGCTCACCCCCGTGAGCACCAGGCCGTACCAGAAGCCCCAGGGCACGCCCGTCTGATCCAGGACCAGGACCGTGCCCGCCACGAGCATCACGTAGGCCAGCGCCGAGGGGAGCAGCACCTTCCAGCCCAGCGCCATGACCTGGTCGTAGCGGAACCGGGGCACGGTCCAGCGAACCCAGATGTAGAAGACCAGGAAGAACACGGTCTTGACCGCGAAGCCGGCGAACGTGAGGAGCGTCTTCCAGACGGCCGGGTGAGCCAGGATCGCGGTGCCGTCCGCGGCGAAGCCGCTGATGAGCTGGCCGTGGTACCAGAATGCGTTGTCCCAGCTCCCGGGAAGATCCCATCCCCCGAAGAAGAGCGTGGCCATCAGCGCCGAGGACGTCAGCATGTGCGCGTACTCGGACATCGGGAACATCGCGTACTTCATGCCCGAGTACTCGGTGTGGTAGCCGCCCACCAGCTCCGACTCGGCCTCGGGCATGTCGAAGGGGAGCCGGTTCGTCTCGGCGAACGCCGACGCCACGAAGAAGATGAAGGCGAGCGAGAGCGGCAGCACGAACCAGAAGTGGAGCTGCTGCTGCTGCCATACGACCTGCGGAAGCGTCACGTTCCCGGCCAGGACCAGGACCGCCACCACCGAGAGGCCGAGCGCCACTTCGTAGGACACCATCTGGGCCGACGCCCTCATGGCGCCGAGGAAAGCGTACTTGTTGTTGGACGCCCACCCGCCGAGCACGATCCCGTACACGGCGATGGAGCTGAGCGCCATGATGTAGAGGATGCCGATCGGGATGTCGGCCACGATCATGTCCACGACGCCCCACTTCGTGGGGAGCGGGGCGGCGAACGGGATCACCGCGAAGGTCACGAGCGCCGGCGCCACCGCGAGCATCGGGCCCAGCAGGAACACGAGCTTGGAGGATTTCGCCGGCAGGGTCTCTTCCTTCAGGATGTTCTTGAGACCGTCCGCGATCGGCTGCAGCAGCCCCCAGGGACCGACACGATTCGGCCCCGAGCGGTCCTGGATCCACGCCGAGATCCGCCGCTCCGCCAGGGTGCTGTAGGCCACCACCAGCAGGACGCCGGCGAAGACCGCCAGGACCTTGAGGACCATCGCCACCAGTCCAGGAATCCCCGAAATCGGGTGAAGAGCGTCCATCCCGTCAGTCTCCAGAGAGCGAAACGGCTTCGTTGACCACCGCCCCGCGGCTTCCGATGTCGTCGTAGCCGAGGCCGGAGAACGCGGCCACGCGAGAGGCGAGCTGTGCGAAGGCGTCCGCGCCGCTGCGGGGCGCCTCGCCGTCCGTGAGCTCGGCCAGGAGCGCGCCGAGAACGAACCATGGCGGCCGAGCGGCGCCCGGGGCCCTCACCGCGGGCCAGAACCGCTGCACCCTGCCTTCGAGGTTCGTGAAGGTGCCCTCCTGCTCGGCGAACGTCGTCATCGGGAGCACGAAGTCGGCCGCCGAGGCCGCCTCCCCCGCGTGCGTCCCGAGGTAAACGTAGAGCGCGGCCGCTTCGCCGAAGGACCCGCTCTGGTCCGTGAGCTCGTCGCCGAGGACGATCACGATGCCGTCATGGCCGGCCACACTGTCGAGGCCTCCGGTCGCGTCGTCCGAGCCGACCCGCTCGAGACCGAGCAAGTCCGCGCCTTTGCCGTTGGGCGCCAGGTCCTTGCGCCGGGCGAGCGTCGGGAAGCCCTTGAGGACGATCTCGTCCTCGGCGCGCGCCGAGCGATAGACGATCTCGCCACCGCCCAGATGGTCCATGACGGCCGTCAGCGCGCCCAGATCCTCGTTGGAGGCGAGTGGCGACGCCACCGCCTTGACCGGCCGGCCTCCCACGCTCTCCAACCGTTCGAGCAGCGCGGTGAGGGCCTCCTTCCACCCCATCGCCTTCATCTGGTCGCCGTCCCGCACCAGCGGCGCCTCGAGTCGGTCCCCCCGGTTCATCCACTCGTAGTCGAGACGCCCGTGATCGCACATCCAGAACGCGTTGACGTCGAGGTTTTCCCGCGGCTTCAGGCGTTGGACCAGGTTGTCACGGGTGTGGAGCTCGATGTTGCAGCCCTGGGAGCAACTCGGGCAAACGGAAGCCGTGTGATCGAGGTCCCACGCGCGGGCCTTGTGGAGGAAGTCCTTCGACACGAGCGCACCGACCGGACAAAGGTCCACGATGTTGCCGTGCCAATGCGTGCCCTCCAGGCCCTCCTCGAAGAACGTGTCGATCACCGACCGATTCCCGCGCTCGACCACGGTCAGGCGTCCGTCCTGCTCCACCTCGTTCATGAAGCGCACGCATCGGGTGCACATGACGCAGCGGTCGCCGTAGAAGACGACGTCTCCGCCGAAGTCGTCGCGACCGAACACGCGCTTGGGCTCCCTGGAGCGTCCGTGCTTGCGGCCCCCGGCGTGCACGTAGTTCTGGAGGTGGCACTCCCCGGACATGTCGCAGATCGGACAGTCCAGCGGGTGGTTGACCAGATAGAACTCGAGCACTCCGCGGCGCATCTCGATCGCCAGCTCGGAGTCCGTGCGCACCACCTGGCCGTCCGTCGCCTGCGTCACACACGAAGGCATCGGCTTCGGAGCCCCCTCGACCTCGACGAGGCAGAGGCGACACATGGCCGGTGAGGAGAGACCTGCGTGATAGCAGTAGTGAGGGACTTCCTTGCCGACTTCCTTCGCGGCCTGGAGCAGGGTCGTCCCCTTGGGAACGGTGACCTCCTGGCCGTCGATGGTCAGCGTGACGGTGTTGGTTTGATCTGCCATAGGTTCGCTCAACTCTGTCGAGACCGATCGAATCGGATGGCTGCCAAGGCGCGCGAGCACGATGACCGAGGCGTACTCCTTCGTACGCCGCGACAATCCCTCCGGGATCGTCGACCCATCGCGCGGAGCGCAACGCAGACAGACGCCGAATTCATCGTTCTCACGCCGCTCCGACGCGTTCGCCGCGCCGGACGAGCGCCAGGTACTCGTCCTTGAACTTGTGGATGGAGGAGACCACCGGGGCGGCCGCCGAGTCCGACAACACGCAAATCGTGGTTCCAGTCATCTGCCGGCTCATGTCGAGCAGGGTGTCGAGGTCTTCCTCGGTGCCCCTGCCCTCTTCGATCCGCCTGAGGATCTGCGTCATCCAACCGGTTCCTTCCCGACAGGGGGTGCACTGGCCGCACGACTCGTGTGCGTAGAACTGCACCATGCGCCTCACCTGCTTGACGATGTCCGTCGTCTCGTCCATGACGATCACGGACGCGCACCCGAGCATGGACCCGGCCGCTTGCACTCCCTCGTAGTCGAGCGTGCAGCCCTCGCACTCCTCGGCGGTGAGAATCGGCACGGAGGACCCGCCGGGAATGACCGCCTTGAGCGCATGCCCGTCGCGAACGCCGCCGCAGACGTCGTTGATGAGATCCATGAGCGGGAAGCCCAGGGGAAGCTCGTAGTTTCCGGGCTTGTTCACGTGCCCACTCACGCAGAAGAGCTTGGTACCGGGGCTCTTCTCCGTACCGTGCTCCCTGTACCAGGCCCCCCCGTGGTTCACGATGTGCGGCACGGACGCGAGCGTCTCCACGTTGTTCACGGTGGAGGGCATCCCGAAGGCCCCCACCGCGGCCGGGAACGGCGGCTTCACCCGCGGCTGGCCCCGCCGGCCCTCCAGCGAGTTCATGAGGCCGGTCTCCTCGCCGCAGATGTAGGCACCGCCACCCACGTGGATCGTGACGTCGATGTCGATCCCGGAGCCCTGGATGTCCTTGCCGGCCCAACCGGCCGAGTAGGCGTCCTCGAGGGCTTTCGCGAGGATCTGCGTCGTCTCGAAGAACTCGCCCCGGCAGTAGATGTACGCCTGCTTGGCTCGGATGGCGAAGGCGGCGATGAGCACGCCCTCGATCACACCGTGGGGATCCCAGCGCAGCAGCTCCCGGTCCTTGAAGGTACCCGGCTCGGACTCGTCCGCGTTGCACAGCAGGTAGTGGGGCTTGGTGGGCTCCTTCGGCATGAACGACCACTTCACGCCCGTCGGGAAGCCCGCGCCGCCGCGGCCTCTCAGGCCCGAAGCCTTCACCTCCTCGGTGACCGCGTCCGGGCCCATCTCGAAGGCCTTCTTCAGTGCGGAATAGCCTCCGCGCTCGACGTAGGTCTCGATACGTCGCGCGAGGGGGTCTCCGAAATTCCTGCTGAGGATCCGGACCTCTCGGTCCGAGACGTAGGGGTAGGCCATCGCTCGGCTCCGTCAGTCCGCGGCCCCGGAGCCGTCCGGGGCCGTCGCCTTGAGGTGCTCGATGATCTCGGGCACGCTCGAAGGGGTCACGTTCTCGTAGTAGCGGGAGTTGATCTGGACGCAGGTGGGAAAGCCACAGGCCGCCAGACATTCCGCTTCGACGACGGTGAAGTTTCCGTCCTCCGACGTCTCGCCCAGGTCGGTGTCCGTGTAGCGAAGGAACGCCTCGAGGACGTCGTCGGCCCCACACAGGTTGCAGGAGATGTTCGTGCAGACCTGTACGAGAAAGCGGCCGACAGGCCGCTTGTTGTACATGGTGTAGAAGGTCGCCACGCCCCGGACGTAGGCCGGAGCGAGATCGAGGAGCTCGGCCACCCTGTCCATGGCCTCCGGACTCACATGCCCCCGCACCTCCTGAGCCAGCCCGAGGGCGGGCATGACGGCCGCCCTCTTCGTGGGATATTGGCTGAGGATCTTCTCGAAGCGCTCCTTGAACGGGCCTTCGAAGAGCGGGGCTTCCGGGTCCTTGTCCGGGAGCATGTAGGGGTACGTCGCCGCCCCCGACGGATGGCCACCGGACAACGGGCGCTCGCCCACGAACTCGTCACCGCGCACGGTGGCCTCGTCGAGTTCGAACTCCCCGGTATTGCCGGCCCAGCCCGGATTCTTGAAGGGGACGTCACTCATCGGTCGATCTCCCCCAGAACGATGTCCAGGCTCGCGTTGATGACGATCAGGTCCGCGATCAGGTGACCTTCGGCCAGCTTCGGAATCGCGGAGAGATTCACGAACGAGGGCGGCCGGACCCTCCACCGGGCCGGCTTCACACCCCCGTCACTTGCCACGTACATGCCCAGCTCTCCCTTGGAGCCCTCCACCGGGAAGTAGCAGTCGCCCGGAGGCGCCTTGATTCCCTCGGTGATGATCTTGAAGTGGTGGATCATGCTCTCCATGTCCGACATGCAGTCGGTCTTGGAGGGGAGCGAGATGGCCGGATCCTGGACGTTGATGGGACCTCCCGGCAGGCGTTCGATCGCCTGCCAAAGGATCCGTACGCTCTGAGCCATCTCCTCCATGCGCGTCAGGTAGCGATCGTAGGAGTCTCCGTGCTCGCCCACGGGCACCTCGAAATCGTAGGTCTCGTAGTCGTAGTACGGGTGATCCTTCCGCACGTCGTAGGTCACGCCCGACGCGCGCAGGTTGGGCCCGGTGAGACCCAGGTTGATCGCGTCCTCCGGGCTGATGGCACCGACACCCTGCATGCGCCCGATGAGGATCTCGTTGTTCGTCAGCAGCCGATGGACCTCGGCCAGGGTGTCGGGGAAGGTCTCCAGAAAGTGCTTGAGCTCGTCGATCCAGCCCTCCGGCAGATCGGCCATCATCCCACCGATCCGGGTGGCCGACGTGGTGATGCGGGCACCGGTGTAGGATTCGTGCATCCGGTAGATGCGCTCGCGCTCCTGGAACGTGTAAAGGAACGGCGTGAACGCCCCCACGTCGATGGCCGTCGTACCGAGCCAGAGCAGGTGCGAGAAGATCCGGTCCAGCTCCATCAGGATCACCCGGACGACCTTGCAGCGCTCGGTGACCTCGATCCCCATCAGCTTCTCGACCGACATCACGTAGGCGCAGTTGTAGATCAGGGGCGCCAGGTAGTCCATGCGGTCGGTGAGCGGGACGATCTGGTTCCAGGTCCGGTACTCGCCGAGCTTCTCGAACGAGGAGTGCAGGAACCCGATGTGCGGGGTGACCTTGACGATGGTCTCCCCCTCGAGCTCGCACACGAGCCGCAACACGCCGTGCGTCGCGGGATGCTGCGGACCGATGTTGATGAGCATGTGCTCGGAATCGAGATCGGGCTCTCCGACCTCGAACGGTTCGAGCGGGCTCCGGGCGGGCAGGCCGTCGACCCCCATCTCGGGGTTGCGGCCCACGGTGAACTCAACGGTCTTCTGAGCCATGGCGCGCTCTCAGGCGTCGGAGGCCGAATCCGGGTCGGATTCGGCTTCGGTGGGAAGCGTCACCTCCTGCGGCTCGCGGCCGACGGCGCGCTCCTCGGGGATGTAGAACCGGTCCACGTTCTGGGCCAGCGCACGGCGGGTCTGCTCCGCCCGGGAGAACCGGCCCCGCAGAGGGAAGTCCTTCCTGAGCGGGTGCCCTTCGGCGTAATCGTGGGGCATGAGGATCCGGCGGAGGTCCGGGTGTCCTTTGAACGTGATCCCGAACAGGTCGTAGACCTCACGCTCGAGCCAGTTGGCCGCGTGCCAGATCGGCTCCACGGAGTCGATCTCGAGGCTGTCCAGGTCCAACAGGCACTTCACCCGCAAAGCCCGCTTGTGCGGGATCGACCAGAGCTGGTAGACGACCTGGAGGGGGCTTCCGCCCCCGAAGTCGACGGCGGTGACATCGGCCAGCAGATCGTAGCGTTGCGCCGGATCGTCCCTCAGCCAGCTCAGGATCTCGGCGTTTCTCGCCGGATCGATGTGCACGACATGCTGATCGCCCGACACGACTTCGTGATGGAGCACGGCGTCGCCGAAACGCTCCACGAGCGCGGCGACCGAGGGATGATCCGCGGGGTTCGCGGCCGTGGCGGCGTCTCGGGCGCCGGCCATGTCGGAGGAGACGGGCCCTTCATCGACAGCGTCGAGCCCGCGGTTGGTGTCGTCGGTCATGGGTCGGGAGCCTGTCAGGGACGCCGGTCCCGGGGACGATCCGTGGCAGTGGTCTCGATCGCCCCGGCCAGCTTGTTCTGTCTCGTGGAGTTTCCGAAGGGCCCCGAGAGAGCGGCCACCTCGGCGTCGGAGGCCCGGGGCCGAGCCACGGCTGCCGGATCCTCTTCGCGGAGCTTGTAGTGCTCCGTGAGCGACTCCTCGCGGATCTTCTCCTGGATCATCATCAGGCCGTAGATGAGCCCCTCCGGCCGGGGAGGGCATCCGGGCACGTAGACGTCCACGGGGACGATCGTGTCGATGCCCTGGACCATCGAGTAGACATCGAACACGCCTCCTGAAGAGGCGCAGGCGCCCATGGACACACACCACTTGGGCTGGGGCATCTGGTCCCAGATCCTGCGGAGCACCGGAGCGAGCTTGTAGGGTACGCGGCCGGCGCAGATGAGGACGTCGGCCTGGCGCGGGCTGAACGACATCCGCTCCATCCCGAACCTCGAAAGGTCGAAATCGGAGGCGAACGACGCCATCATCTCGATGGCGCAGCACGCCGTCCCGAACGGCATGGGCCACAGGGAGTTACGACGGGCCCAGTTGACGAGGAAATCGATCTTCGAGGTCAGGAACGCGGGGCTGCCGGCACCGAAGAGCCCCCCGGAGCGGGCGCTGACCCCTCCGCCGGGCAGATTACGCTCTAGTCCCACTCTAGACCTCCCTTCTTCCACTCGTACAACAGGCCGACGGCCAGCACGATCACGAAAATCATCATGGCCACGAACGCTCCCCATCCGAGCGCCTTCGCCTGCACGGCCCAGGGGATGAGGAAGATCGTCTCGAGGTCGAAGACGATGAAGCTGATGGCCACCATGTAGAATTTGACCGAGAATCGGGCCCGCGTATCACCCAGCGGGATCATCCCCGACTCGTACGGCATTTCCTTCTGAGCGGTCTGGCGGCGGGGGTTGAGGATGTGGGTCAGGACGACCATCCCGACCGCGGTGACCCCCGAAACGGCAAAGAGCACGAGAAGGGGGAGATAGGCTCCCGACATGACGTCGCCGATGTTGTTCGAATGTATGTGAAATCGTTCACGTACGGACCCGAAAAGGTACCCGTAGGCCGGGAGAAGTGTCAAGCTGCCACAACCCCGGATTTTCAGCGTTTTTAGCCCGTTTGCACCTGGCTCGGGGTCTCGCCTATCTTGGGGCCCACCGCACGCGCCCGAGCGGGCCTTTCCCGGGGGCGCTCCCGGGTACCCGTCCCGGGCTCCGAGGCCTCCCGAGCCGGGCTTTTCGGGAGGTCTCAGACCTCACAGCCAACCCACGCCCCATGCCCATCAAGAGCGACAAGTGGATCCGCAGGATGTCGGAGGAGCACGGGATGATCGAGCCCTTCGAGGCCGGTCAGATGCGCGACGGCGTCGTGTCGTACGGCCTTTCGTCGTACGGCTACGACATCCGGGTCGCACCCGAGTTCAAGGTCTTCACCAACGTCCACAATGTCGTGGTGGATCCAAAGGCCTTCGATGACCGTTCGTTCGTGGACATCCACGAGCCCGAGTGCATCATCCCGCCGAACTCGTTCGCTCTGGCGCGGACGCTGGAGTACTTCCGCATTCCGCGGGACGTGCTCGTGGTCTGCGTGGGCAAGAGCACCTACGCGCGCTGCGGCATCATCGTGAACGTGACGCCGCTCGAGCCCACCTGGGAGGGGCATCTCACCCTGGAGATCTCCAACACGACGCCACTTCCGGCCAAGATCTACGCCAACGAGGGCATCGCCCAGCTACTCTTCTTCGAGGGAGACGAGGAGCCCGAGATCGCCTACGCCGATCGAAAGGGCAAATACCAGAAGCAGCGCGGGGTGACGCTGCCGAAGCTGTAGCGGGGGTGGGGGCGGCCGCCGCGCTAGCCCGTCGTCCCGGTACCGAGCGTCACTCCGCCCACCTGCTTGAGGGTCACGTCGAACACGACGATCGCACCACCGGGCACCACTCCGTTGCCGATGTCTCCGTACGCCAGATCCGACGGGATGATGAGCTTGCGCTCCCCTCCGACCTTCATGCCGATCAGCCCTTCATCGAGGCCGGGGATGATGGCGCCGAGACCCAACGGGAGAGCCACGTCCGAGCCGGTCTGGACCTGGGTCCCGTCGCTCAGCCACGCGGTGTAGTCGATCGAAACCGTATCGGCGGGGCCCACTTCCGTGCTGTCGCCCACGACGATGTCCTGGTAGTAGAGGCCGGAAGATGTGACCGTCATCTTCGACAGATCGATGCCCAGGCTCGGATCGAAATTCGTCTCCGAGATGACCTGTGGTGGCGGGTACGGATCGAGAAAGGACTTACATCCGACGGACAGGACTGTCCCCAGCAGACCGATGCCCAGAAGCCACCGCCCCGCGATTCGCCCGCTTCGAACGCTGCTCATGGTCTCCTCGTTTCCCGCGTGTCCAGAACCTGCTCCACTCTACGCAGCAGCGACGGGACCGTCCAGCCCCACCCGCGGCATCGGCGAAAGGCCGCAATTTGAAGCGGTTGGCATGCGACGTGCAGAGTGACATTATTACCGTATTGCCGTTGGAGCCCACGGAGCGGCCCAACGAGTGATTCCTTCGTTCAATTCGAGGAGGCCCAGAATGATCGAGCTCCCAGTGCCAGCGCGGGGCCTGGCCCTGATGGCGGGGCTGGTATTGATGACCACCGCGTGCGCCCATGTGAAGCCGGAGGAGCTGGACTCGAGGCTGGCGACACTGCGCCAGGATCTGGAGACCCAGATCAAGCAGGGAGATGACAGTCTGGGGACCCGTGTCGATAACCTCGAGAGCCGCGTCAACAGCCTGCAAAGTGATCTCGATGCGATGCGGAGCGACTTCAACACGAAGATCGAGCAGATGCAGACCGCGCTTCGCTTCGAGGTTCCGGTGCACTTCGGTTTCGATCAGGACTCGCTGCGGACGGAGGACAAGCCGGTGCTGCAGCGCTTCGGAGACGTGGTGAAGCAGTACTACCCCGGCGCCCTCGTGACCGTCGAGGGCTTCGCGGATCCGGCCGGGTCCGCCGCCTACAACCAGCGACTCGGGAAGCGGCGGGCCGAATCGGTCAAGGCCTACCTCGTGGACCAGCAGGGGCTCAGCGGTGATCGCGTGCGGACGGTGAGCTACGGCGAGAGCAGTGCCAGGCTGGTGCAGCCCGGAGCGCAGGGACCGGGTGAGGCGGGCATGGTGAACCGCCGGGTGGTCCTCGTGATCGACCACGCGGGGTCGGCGTCCTCAGGCATGTGACGGACAGCTCGGCGGCCGGTCGACCTGGGACAGGTCACGGCCGTTCGACTTGAGAACGACGAACGAGCCCGGGCCGCGCTTCGGCCCGGGCTCGTTCGTACTGGGGCGGGAGGGGTCGAACCTCCAACCTCCTGGTTAACAGCCAGGCGCTCTGCCGATTGAGCTACACCCCAAGCGGTCTTCCCTCGATGAAAGAAGAAGCGGCCGCGATCCTCGCGGAGCGCGGCCGCTTCCAGCATCTGGTGCGAAAGGCTCTACACCGGTCCGGAGCCGCGTCCTCGGAATCGGTTGGGATTGAAATTCGAATTCCCACGTAGAGCCGTCATGGCGAAAGCATCGCCCCGATCCGCGATGGGGTCAAGGGTGTCACCTCAGTCCCCCGCCGCCTTCCAGCTGCCTACCATCAGATCGCGATTCAGGCGGGCGATGAAATCTACGCTGATCCCCTTGGGACACGCCTCCTGACAGGCCCCGTGGTTCGTGCACGACCCGAACCCCTCCAGGTCGTGCTGCGCCACCATGTCGAGCACTCGGGTGTAGCGCTCGGGCTGGCCCTGAGGTAGGAGCCCCAGGTGACTCACCTTCGCCGAGGTGAAGAGCATCGCGGACGCGTTGGGACATGCGGCCACGCACGCTCCGCACCCGATGCAGGCGGCCGCATCCATCGCCAGGTCGGCCTCGTGCTTCCGGATGGGCACGGCATTGGCGTCGGGCGCGCTACCGGTGCGCACGGAGATGAAGCCACCGGCGTCGATGATGCGGTCGAAGGCGCTCCGGTCGACCACCAGGTCGCGGATCAGCGGGAAGCTGGTCGCCCGCCAAGGCTCGATCCAGATCTCGTCGCCGTCTTTGAACGTGCGCATGTGGAGCTGGCAGGTCGCCACCATGCTCTTCGGGCCATGCGGCACGCCGTTGATCATCATGCCGCACGAGCCGCAGATGCCTTCGCGGCAATCGTGCTCGAACGCGATGGGCTCATTGCCTTCCCGCGTCAGCTTCTCGTTCACGAGGTCGAGCATCTCGAGGAAGGAAGCGTGATCGCTCACTCCCTCGGCCCGATAGGTCTCGAAACGTCCGGAAGCCTCCGGCCCCTCCTGCCGCCAGACGTGGAGCGTGAGGTCCATTACTTGTAGCTCCTGGTGGTGAGCTTCACGTTTTCGAATTCGAGCGACTCCTTGTGGAGTGCCGGCTCCTCACCGAGGCCGCGGTGCTCCCACACCGACACGAACGCGAAGTCCTCGTCGTTCCGGGCGGCCTCCCCTTCCTCCGTGGTGTACTCGGATCGGTAGTGGGCGCCGCACGACTCGTTGCGCGTCAACGCGTCCCAGCACATCACCTCCCCGAACTCGAGGAAATCGGCCACCCGTCCGGCCTTCTCGAGGGACTGGTTGAGCGTCTTGCCCGAGCCGGGTACGCGCACCTCTCGCCAGAAGCGTTCCCGAATCTCCGGGATCTTGGCGAGGGCCTCCTTCAAGCCGGCCTCGTTGCGCTCCATCCCGCAATTCTCCCAGAGGAGCCGGCCGAGCTCGATGTGGAACTCGTCGACGGTCTTGCTCCCGTTCACCGCGAGGAGTCGGTCCGTCTTCTCGGCCACGTCGCGCTCTGCGTCACGGAATGCGGCGTGATCGGCCGGCACGGGGGTGCGCGGGAGGTTCGCGAGGTAGTTGCCGATCGTCATCGGGAGCACGAAATACCCGTCCGCCAATCCCTGCATCAGGGCGCTCGCGCCGAGTCGGTTGGCACCGTGGTCGGAGAAGTTGGCTTCGCCGATCACGAACAGCCCGGGCACGTTGCTCATCAGGTTGTAGTCCACCCAGAGCCCACCCATCGTGTAGTGTGGCGCCGGGTAGATGCGCATCGGGACCTCGTACGGATTCTCCCCCGTGATCTTCTCGTACATCTCGAACAGATTGCCGTAGCGCTCCTCGATCACCTGCTTGCCGAGTCGGCCGATCGCGTCCTTGAAGTCGAGGTAGACGCCGTTCTTCATCGGACCCACGCCGTGGCCCGTGTCCACCATCTCCTTGGCGCGGCGAGAGGAGATGTCGCGGGGCGAGAGGTTCCCGAAGCTCGGATAGAACCGCTCCAGGTAGTAGTCGCGCCCCTCCTCGGGAATGTCACGGGCACGTCGCTCGTCGCCGGGCTTCTTCGGCACCCAGATGCGTCCGTCGTTGCGAAGCGACTCGCTCATGAGCGTGAGCTTCGACTGGTAGTCGCCCGCGGGCGGGATGCAGGTGGGGTGGATCTGCGTGTAGCACGGGTTCGCGAACCCTGCGCCACGCTTCGCCGCCCGCCACGTGGCGGTCACGTTGCAGCCCTTCGCGTTGGTGGACAGGAAGAAGGCGTTCGAGTATCCACCCGTGGCGAGGACCACCGCGTGGGCCGCGTGGGTCTCCACCTTGCCGCTGACGAGGTCCCGGGTCACGACGCCCTTCGCGACCCCGTCCACCACGACCAGGTCGAGCATCTCGGTCCTGGGATGGATCTCCACGGTGCCCGCGGCGATCTGCCTCCGCAGCGCCTGATAGCATCCCAGAAGGAGCTGCTGCCCCGTCTGGCCCCGCGCATAGAACGTCCGCGACACCTGGGCACCACCGAACGAGCGGTTCGCGAGGAGACCACCGTACTCACGCGCGAACGGGACCCCCTGGGCCACGGCCTGGTCGATGATGTTCAAGCTGATCTGCGCGAGCCGGTAGACGTTCGCCTCGCGAGACCGATAGTCCCCGCCCTTCACCGTGTCGTAGAAGAGGCGGAAGATCGAGTCACCGTCTCCCTGGTAGTTCTTCGCGGAGTTGATTCCCCCCTGAGCCGCGATCGAGTGCGCGCGGCGAGGAGAGTCGTGGAAGGTGAAGACCTTCACGCGGTAGCCCAGCTCGCCCATCGTCGCCGCGGCCGAGGCTCCGGCGAGTCCGGTGCCCACGACGATGACCTCGTATTTCCTCTTGTTCGAGGGGTTCACGAGCTTCATCTCGAAGCGGTGGTTGTCCCACTTCTCTTCGATGGGGCCTGCCGGGATCTTGGCGTCGAGTTGCATCGAGGCCTCCATCACATCGACACGATTCCGGTCAAGATCGCGACCGGAATCGAGATGAATCCAAGGGACACCACGATCGCCACGGCCACGGCGAACGGGCGACGATAGCGCGCGTACTTCGGATGGGCGGCGCCCATGGTCTGGAACATGCTCCACACCCCGTGGAAGAGGTGCAGGAAGATGGCGATCATCGCCACGATGTAGATCGCCGCCACCCACGGGTTCGACAGCCCAGTCACCAGGTTGTGGTAGGCATCACCCTCCACGAAGTCGGGGTGCAGCGTCCCGGTCGTCATGTGGAGGATGTGGAAGACCAGGAAGACCCCGATCAGAACCCCTCCCCACCGCATCCACCGGGAAGCGAAGTCGAAGGACAGGCTCTTCTCCTTCCGGTAGTCCTTCGCACGGGCCGCCCAGCTCTGGCGGGACGTCTGCCAGGCGAAGAGGACGTGAACGAGAAAGGCCGCCAGCATGACGGCCCTGAACGTCCAGAGGAAACCCTTGTAGGGAAGGATGGGCTCACCGATGGTCCGGAGGTGGTGGGCGTAGGTGTCGAAGACCTGGGCCCCCTGGAAGGCCTTCAGATTCCCGGCCATGTGACCGATGAGGAACCCGAACCAGATGAACCCGGTCACGGCCATGAGGATCTTCTTCCCCACGGAGGACCTGTACAGCGCTGCGACCCGTCGCATCGCTACTCCTATCGAAGGCCGGCGGCCTGCCGGACGGACGATGCCGTCCGGCGAAGCCACCCCTGTCAGCGGTTGATTCCGGGTGCTACTCGAGTGCCTCGAGGGCCTGGATCGTGGAACGGACGTGCTCGGCGCTGTTCGCGAGAGCCGCCTTCTCATCGTCGCTCAGGTCGACCTCGAGGATCTTCTGCAGGCCACCCTCCCCGAGCATGCACGGCACGCCGAGGAAGATGTCTTTCATCCCATACTCGCCCTTCAGGTAGGCGGCGCACGGGAGGATGCGACGCTGGTTCAGCACGATGGCCTCGCACATCTGGGCCGCCGCCGCCGCCGGAGCGTAGTAGGCGCTTCCGGTCTTCAGGTACCCGACGATCTCGCCGCCGCCCTTCCGGGTACGCTCGACGAGCGCGTCGATGCGCTCCTGCGACAGGAGCTGCGTGAGCGGAATGCCGCTCACCGACGTGTAGCTGGCCAACGGGACCATCGTATCACCATGCCCGCCCAGCACCAAGGCCTGGATGTCCTTGATGGACACGTCGAGCTCGAGGGCGATGAACGACCGGTACCGAGCCGTGTCCAGGATCCCCGCCATGCCTATGACGCGCTCGCGCGGGAAGCCCGTGGCCTTGAGTGTCTTGTATGCCATCACGTCGAGCGGATTCGACACCACGACGACGATCGCCTTCGGAGCGACCCTCTTGATCTCCTTCGAGACCGACTCGATGATGCTCGCGTTGGTCTTGAGCAGGTCGTCGCGACTCATGCCCGGCTTTCGCGGGACCCCGGCGGTCACGACGAAGATGTCCGAGTCCGCCGCATCGTCATAGCTGTTGGTACCGCGCACGCGTGAATCGAAGCCGTAGATCGGTGCGCTCTCCCACTGGTCCAGGCCCTTCCCCTGGGGCGTGCCCTCGACGATGTCGACCAGGATCACTTCGCGCGCCAGCTCCTTCTCCGCCAAACGCAACGCACAATGCTCCCCGACGTGGCCGGCTCCGACCACGGTAATCTTGTTCGCGCTCATATCACGAAGTCCGTTTCGGCAGGATTTTGTGGATGTGGCAGCCCGAACGTATTCCGGGCGCGGGAGGGTGTCAAAAGGGGAGCCCTCTTCTCGCTAGCCACCGGTCTGAGAGAGGGCCACGAGGCCTCCGGAACCCTCGTCGCTCCCCTGGATAAGGTAGTGCCGCTTCGGCTTGATGCGGAGGGTACGCTCGATGAGCGGCGTGAGGTCGGCCCCAGACCGGAGCGGATCACGGAGGTTGGTCTGGAGGGTCCCGAAAAGACAGGGTCGCAGCTGGCCGTCCGCCGTGAGCCGCATGCGGTTGCAGCGGTCGCAGTAGTTGTGGCTCATGGGCGTGATGACACCCACCGTGCCCGGCGCCCCGGAGAACCGGTAGTAGCTCGCCGGTCCGTTGCCCGCGGGCCCTTCCGCCGGCTGCAGCTCTTCGACCTTTCGAAGGCGCGCCAGCGCCTCCTGGCAGGAGACGAAGCGGCGGGCGCTCAACTCGAGATTGCTCGACGTGGGCATGAGCTCGATGAAGCGGACGTGCCAGGGGCGCTCTCTCGTGATGGCCGCGAAGTCGGCGATCTCGTCGTCGTTGATCCCACGCATGAGGACCACGTTGATCTTGATCGGGTCGAACCCCACCCGCTCCGCCGCGTCCAGGCCCGCCATGATGTCTTCCCAGCAATTCGCGCGTCGTGCGATGGACTCGACCCGCTCGGGGCGTAGAGAGTCCAGGGAGACGTTGACGCGCCGGACGCCCGCCGATCGGAGATCCTCCGCGAAACGGGCGAGAAGAACGGCGTTGGTGGACAGGGAGAGGTCCTCGATGCCCGGCACGTTCGCGATCATCCGGGCCAGCTCCGGCACGTCCCTCCGCGCCAGCGGCTCGCCTCCGGTGATGCGCACCCTCTTGAGCCCCATGCCGGCCATGAGCCGAACGATCCGCTCGATCTCCTCGTACGTGAGGAGCTCGGCGCGGTGCATCCAGGGCATGCCTTCCAGCGGCATGCAATACACGCATCGGAGGTTGCACTTGTCCGTGACCGATATCCGGAGGTACTCGATCCTTCGTCCGAACCCGTCGATCACGAGGCATCTCCCGGTGTGGCGTCGATCGGAGGCGCGTTGCCCTGCACCCAGGCGTCGTCCCCCTCCACGTAGCGCTCCTTCTTCCAGATGGGCAAGCGTCGCTTGATCTCCTCGATCACCCAGCGCGAGGCATCATACGCTTCGGCCCGGTGGGGAGTCGATACCGCGATGGCGACGCTCACGTCGCCCACGCTCAGCTCTCCGACCCTGTGCGTGACGGCGATCCCGTCCGTGCCGAAACGTTCCGAGGCCTCGCTCGCGATGGCCCGAACCACGTCGCCCGCCATCTCTTCGTAGGCGTCATACCGCATGCCCGTGACAGAGCGACCGTCGGCGTGGTCGCGGACGACACCCAGGAACAGGAGGACCGCCCCGTCTCTATCGCACCCTACCCGCTCGAGTATGGCATCCGGCTCGATGGGATGGCGAACGATCTCGGCATGGACCACGGGACTCTCGTTCACGCGGGCAGGGAGCGGGCGCTACCCGCCGGCGACCGGCGGGATGAAAGCGACTTCGTCTCCCGAAGCGAGGACCACGGTCAGCGGCGCGTAGGTGCGGTTGACCGCGACCGTCGGTTGGGAGGGCAGTCCGTCGAAGGGAGCGCCCCTACCCCGCAACCGGTCGACCAGATCGGCCACCGTCGCGCCCTCGGGAAGGTCCACCTCGATCTCCGAGCGGCCCAGCAGCTCTCGATGGGCCGCGAAGAACAGTGTCCTGACAGAGACGGGCATGGTCCGATGACGCTCCGGTGAGGCGACGTCCTACTGGTTCAGAAGAACCCCCATGGCGCGCGCGACGTTCCGTCGGGAGGCCCGTCGCCCCCCGGCAGCCCGCCTCCTCCCAAGGGTCCGCGGCCAGCCGGGCCCTGTCCTCGCCTGAGCTGCCTGATCCTCTGGCCCATCTCCTCGCGCAGCACGTCGAACCGCAGGAGCTGGCTCGGAGAGAGGACGGTGAGCAGGCTGTCCTCTTCCTGAGCGGAAAGGCGTGCTTCCTGCTCTCGCAGGGACGCCATCTGACGCATCAAGTCGAGGGCCTCCTGATCGGAGGGATCCGTCTCCAGGAGGAGGGCCCGAACGCGCCGCCGCACCGCCGCCTCGTTGCGCGCGAGCTGCATGCGATCGTCCTGGAATCCCTGCACGACCTCACCCAGCCGCTTGGACTGCTCGTCGGTCAGGCCGAGGCGCTCCTTGACCATCTGGCCGAATCTGGCCCGTATGCGTTGCTCGAGCTCCGCCCTTCCCCGCCGACCCGGCATCTGACCCTGCGCCACCCCCGACACGGGAACGGCCAGGAGAACGGCCACGATGATGCCGAGCCCAGCCGGTCGCACGCTCCATCTCGCTCCCGGAACGCTCATGCCCCCATCTCCTGAAGCAGCTGCTCCAGCGCCTGGTCCGAAAGCTCGTCCAACGCCGGCGCGCCGGCGATCAGGCCATCATCGCTGAGCCACATGCTGGTCTCCGTCGTGTCCGCGGTCGCGGCATAGGCCGGCACGGTTACGGTCGTGGAGCCACCCCGGCTCGACATCACGCCGATCCCGACGGCGAGGGTGGCCACCGCCGCCGCGGCGACGCCCCACCACGGCCGGGAAAGGGCGTTACGCTCGTAGCGGATCCCGGCCCGGATCCGCTCCGCCAGACCGTCCGGCGCGCGGGGCCGGCCCTCCCGGAGCAGTCGCACCAACTCGGCTTCGGCGCGGCAGGACCCACACGCTTCCAGATGGGCCTCGAGCCGGTCTCTTTCCTGTGCCGGCAGGATGCCCGCCGCCCATTCGGGAAGGCGCTCGGCCACCGATGCGCACACGTTCTCGTTCATTCCATCAACTCCCTCAGCCTCCGAATGCCGTGGAAGTAGTTGACCCTCGCCGCCCCTTCGCTGGAGCCGATGATCTCGCCGATCTCCCTGAAGCTGAGTCCCTCGTCGACACGCAGCCCCACCGCGAGCCTCTGCTTCTCCGGAAGCCGCTCGAGCAGTTCCCTGGCCCTGGCCGACTCGCGAGCGAGGACGGTCTCTTCTTCTGGACTGCGACCGTCGGCCACGATCGGTCCGGCGCCCTCGAGCCCGGACTCGCGGCGCCGGCCTCTACGCCGCAGCGCGCCACGAGCCTCATTCGCCGCGATCGTCAGAAGCCAGGTACGGAAGGCCGCGTCCCCACGAAAGCCGTCGAGGGCACGAAAGGCCTTCACAAAGGCATCCTGGGCCACGTCCTGAGCAAGATCCGGGTCCGAGACCATCGACACCGCCAGACGATACACCGCCTCGTGATAGCGCTCGACCAGAGCACCGAAAGCCCGCGGGTCGCCGAGACGGCTCCGGCGGACCAGCTCTGGATCGGAGATCGAATCGGGTCGCTCGTCGGGGCTCACCGATGTTCAGATGCCCGAAGGCACGTCAGCGTTAAGAGGTGGCCGCCCCTTTAGTCGGATGCGGCGTCCAGACGTGCCACGCGACCGCGCAGGTGCTTGGACGGCTTGAAGACGGGAACGGAGCGGGAGGGCACGCGCACGGCATCCCCGGTGCGGGGGTTCCGGGCCATCCTGGTCTTCCGCTTGCGGACCTTGAACGTCCCGAACCCACGGATCTCGATGTTCTCCCCATGCGTCAGGGCGAGCTTCACCGCGTTGAGGAACCCATCAACCACGAGCGCGCAGTCCTTCTTCGTGATCCCGGGTCCGATGGCCTCGGCCACCTGCTCGACGAGGTCCGCCTTCGTCATTCTTCCTCCCTGGAGCTGTCTGTTGGGGAATCCGAGGGCTCAACCCTGCCCTTCGGGCCGGGGCACGGTAACCCAGGACACCGGGGGCCGCAAGGCTCTCTGAGTCCTTGCCAGCACGGTATTTAGCCGCCTCGCCTCTCTTCCATGAGATCGACGAACGAATCGAAGAGATAGCGACTGTCGTGGGGGCCGGGAGCGGCCTCCGGGTGGTACTGCACGGAGAGGACGGGCATCGTGCGGTGCGCGATCCCCTCCACGGTGCCGTCGTACAGGTTCACGTGCGTGAGCCGCAGGTCGGGAGCCCCGGGGATCTCGTCCCCTTGCCCCGACTCGACGGCGAATCCGTGATTCTGGGACGTGATCTCCACCGTGCCTCGATCCAGGTTCCGGACCGGGTGATTCCCACCGTGGTGGCCGAAGGGCAGCTTGAACGTGTGCGCCCCGAACGCCCGCGCGATGAGCTGGTGTCCGAGGCAGATCCCGAACACCGGTACGTCCATCCCCGCCAGGCCCGAGATCGCTCGCTGGGCCTTCTCGACCGCCGCAGGATCGCCCGGCCCGTTCGATACGAAGAGCCCGTCCGGTGGGTCCTCCAGGAGCGGCTCGGTCGGGGTCTCCGCCGGAATCACGGTGACTCTGCACCCTCGTTCGGCCAGGAGCTTCGGAGAATGGGCCTTCACGCCGAAGTCGAAGGCCAACACGTGGAAGCGCTCGACTCCGACCGCGGGCACCTCGTAGGGCTGGCGCGTGGACACGCCGCACGCGAGGTCGAGGCCCTCCATGCGCGGGTGGGCCTGGATCTTCCCGGCGACCTCTGCCTGCGGCACGTCCGCGGGCGCGATGGCTCCGCGCATGGCACCCTGCGCGCGGATGTGACGGGTGAGGGCGCGGGTATCGACGTCCGCGATCCCCGTGATTCCATGGTCGCGAAGGTAGGCGTCCAGATCCCCCTCGGACCGCCACGAGCTGGTCGTTCTGCTCGCCTCACGCACGATGAACCCGGAGACCTTGGGGCCGTCGGACTCCCGGTCCTGCGCGTTCACCCCGTAGTTGCCCTGGAGTGGGTAGGTCATGGTGACGAGCTGGCCGGTATACGACGGATCGGTGAGGATCTCCTGGTAGCCGCTCATGGAGGTGTTGAAGACGACTTCGCCGAGGGCGAGTTGGTCGCTTCCCAGGCAGATCCCGTCGAACCTGCGGCCGTCTTCGAGGAGGAGGTAGGCTGGTCGCTGCAACGGAGGGGTTCCTCTCGGCTTCGGGGCAGTAGGATGGTCACGGGGCGATCCGGCGGTCCGCGCCGGGCCAAACCTAGTGAGGCGTGGGGGCCGTGTCACGGTCACCCGTATCCCCGCTCGCCGCCACGACGGACCCGGCGGGGTCCCTGCGCCGGGGGGGCCTCATTACCTTGTTTCCGTTCTGGTGTGGTGTCTCAGAAATACATCGGCCATTCGAGGACCGATGCATCCGGCCCTGGGGCGTTGCTCCTCGCTCGGAATAGCGCTGCTCCTCCTCGTCGTCGCGCCTTGCAGGATCCGGCGCCTCGGCGCTCTCGGTGGCTCGCGGATTTCTGCGACACCACACCAGGTGACGCCCGATCCACGCAGGTGAGCGGAGAGCGTATGCCCACGGACCCCGTCTTCATCCACGCCGACGAGTCCTGTCTAGGCAACCAGTTCCAGGACCGCGAGAGCCCCGGCGGCGCCGCCGGGCTCGTGGAGATATGGAAGAACGGGGCTTGGCAGCGACGGGATTTCTGGATCTCCGAGCCCGCGACGACGAACAATCGCATGGCCCTGCGCAGCGCGATCGAGCCTCTCCGGGCACTCACGCGTCCGTGCCGGGTCCACTTCGTGTCGGACAGCCAGTATCTCGTCAAGGGGATCCGGGAGTGGCTTCCTTCGTGGAAGCGACGCGGTTGGCGCCGAAAGTCGGGACCCATCGAGAACCTCGACCTCTGGCAGGAGCTGGACCGAGAGCTGTCGCGCCACGAAGTCCAGACCGAGTGGGTCCGGGGCCACGCAGGGCATCCCCGGAACGAGTACGCCAACGACCTTGCCGTACGGGCCGCCAAGGAGCGGACTCGATCGGGCGGTCTCGTCCCATCCGAATTCGAGAGCTGGCTCGAAGAAGAGCGCGAGAAGGGACGCTACCTCGACTTCCACGAGTTTCTGCCCCCGACCTGACGCTCCCGGCCCCCCGTCTCGAGAATCCCACCGGGGGCCGTGGAGCTCCCGAACACCCGACACCGCCGGGCCGGCAGACCCACCCACAAAGGGAAACGGCCCGAGACGCACGAGGCGCTCGGGCCGTTTCTTTCTCGGAAGATCTGCATCGGATGCTTCACGCTGCGTCCGGCGACATCTCCACTGCGCTGGCGGGAGTCCTGTCCTGCTTGGGTCCGCCCTCGTGCGGGCGGCCGGACCTGATTCCCTTCTCCCCTTTCCGTCACGCGGTCCGCGACCAGGGGCGCCCCCGAGCTCTTGTTTGGGGGCTGCTTCAGCAAGGCCAGCGACCTCCTTGCCGGGATCCCCGGATGTCCCAAGCTCCGGTTCACCTGCCACCGTCACGCCGTCGCGCCCGGCAGCCCCGTTTCAGATTCGTCTGAGGGATGACCATCGCCATCGATCTCGACGAGCCGCATCCGAAACGCGACTCATAGATACAGGGGCCAGATCCTGGATGCAAGGGTCATCGAACGAACCACCGCCCCAAAGGAACAAGACAGCTTAAAGATATTTACAGCATGTACTTACGGGATCACAACGCTCGAGTTTCGAGGTCTGTTCGGGATGAACATAAACATACGATTTCATCCGCGCTTCTTCGGTGAACAAATGGATCGCACCGGACGGCACTTGGGAAACATCCGGTGAAACCGGCCCACGCGGATCCGAAGCCTGGGCCGTGAACTGTTGGCTAGACGACAGGAATGCCGTAGCCGAAAACCGAACGGAAGGATTCGATCACGCGATCCGAGGCCTCGTCCAGGCTCACGGGGCGGCCGAGCTCGCGCTCGAGGGACGTCACTCCGCCGTCGGAGATTCCGCAGGGGACGATCGTGTCGAAGTACCGCAGGTCGGTGGCGACGTTGAGGGCGAAGCCGTGGGAGGTGACCCAGCCGGACGAGACTCGAACTCCGATCGCGGCCAGCTTGCCCGTATCGGTCCACACGCCCGTGCGCCCAGGAGAGCGCCGCGCCGTCAGCCCGAAGGAGCTCGCTACCCGGATGAGCGCCTCCTCCAGGTCTCTCAGATACCGGTGGACGTCCTTGCGGTCCGGCTTGAGGTCGAGGATCGGATAGCCTACCAGCTGCCCCGGTCCATGGTACGTGACGTCTCCGCCTCTACCGACCTCGAAGAGCTCGATCCCCATCTCGGCACGGCACCGGTCGTCGGCGAGCACGTTCTCCAGGTGTGCGCCCGTCCCGAGCGTGATCACGTGCGGATGCTCGACCAGGAGCAGCGTGTCGGGAATCTCCCCGGCGCGACGCTCACCTACCAGGCGGGCCTGAAGCTCGACGCCTTCGGCGTAGGGGAGCCGTCCCAGGCGCCGCACCGCCAACACACGAAGTCCGGCCGCCTGTTCCGCCATGGCGTCTACGCGTCTTCCGGGAAGCGCTCCACCATCTCCTTGAGCCTTGCCAGGAAACGCGCGGCGTCCGCGCCGTCCACGAGCCGATGGTCGTATCCGAGGGAGAAGAGCGAGCGCTTCCGAATGGCCATCGAATCAGTCCCCGTCTCGGGATCCGTCACGACGACCACCCGCTTTTCGATGGCCCCGGTCCCCAGGATCGCGGAGGTGCCCTTCGGGATGATGGGCATCCCGACGAGCGTTCCGATGACTCCCGGGTTGGTGATGGAGAACGTGGCCCCCTGGATCTCGCTCGGCACGAGCTGACGAGCCCGGGCACGCTCGGCCAGGTCCACGAGCTTCTTCGCGAGTCCGACGAGGCTCAGATTGTCGGCGTCGTGAATCACCGGCACGATCAGTCCCGGGTCCAGGTCGACCGCCATGCCGAGGTTCACGTTGCCGCGGTAGACCAGGTTGTTTCCGGAGACCAGGCCGTTGACCATCGGGAATTCCCTGAGCACCCGGGAAACGCACCAGGCCACGAACGCCGTATAGCTCACACGGACGCCCTGCTCCGCCCACTTCTTCTTGTTGGCCGACCGAATCCGGTCGATCGCCGAGAAATCCACTTCGATGAAGGAGTGCACATGGGGCGCGACGCGCTTGGCCAGCACCATGTGCTCCGCCGTGAGCCGGCGGATCTTGTCCATCGGCTCGACGCGGTCGGCTTCGCGGATTGGGAACTCCGGGTGCTGTACCTCCCCGTAGAACAGCTTCCAGAGCTCCGAAGGCGTAGAGACTCCGGTCCCCGCCGCGGGAGCGGTCGGCGCTCGGGACGGTGCCGCGCCCGGAGCCGGTGCCTCCTCCGGCTTCGACGCGATGTAGTCCAGGATGTCCTGCTTGGTCACGCGACCTGCGTGCCCCGTTCCGGACACGGCCGAGATGTCGATGCCGTGCTCCTCGGCGATCTTGCGCACGACCGGGGTCGACCGAGTGCGCAGGCGCTCCTCCGCCGTCTCGGGGCCCGCCGCGTCCTTCTCCACCGGGGCTGTTTGCGGCGCAACCCCCGCGGATGGCGCCGGCGGAGCCTCCGGAGCGGTCGGCGCCGAAGCCGCGGGCTCCGGCACGGACGGCTCCTCTCCCGGAGCCGGAGCATCCTGCGCAGGGGCTTCCTCACCAGGCGTTGCCGCCGCGGCCGTAGCCTCCCCTTCCGGATCGATGTAGGCGACCACGGTCCCCACCTCCACGGTGGCCCCTTCGTCCACCGAGATCTCGACCAGGGTCCCGGACGCGGGAGACGGGATCTCGGCGTCCACCTTGTCGGTCGAAATCTCGAGGATGGGCTCGTCGCGCTCGACCGCCTCGCCCACCTGCTTCAACCACTTCGAGACCGTCCCCTCCGCGATGGACTCACCCATCTGGGGCATCGACACTTCAATCCGAGCCACGCTCGTCTCTCCGGATTCTCTGAAAGGCCTTTGAAAACGTCCGCTTGTCCGTCGGGCTGCCAGGCCGCCTCGGGTACCCGCCGGCACCGTGTTCGATCCGGCGCCGGGTCAGGGGCCGGCCGAGGGTGTGCGGTCTCTCGTCAATACTCGGCAAGATAGCGCAGGGCCGCGACCACGTCTTGGACCTGGGGGAGGAAGTAGTCCTCCAGGCTCGCCGCATAGGGCACCGGGGAGTCGATGGCGGTTACACGCAGCATGGGAGCATCCAGCCACTCGAACGCCCGCTCGCTCACCCGCATGGCGATCTCTCCGGCGATTCCTCCGGTGCGCGTATCTTCGTGCACGACGAGGAGCCGACCCGTGGATTTCACGCTGTCGACGATCGCGTCCTCGTCCATGGGAAGAAGCGTCCGGAGATCGAGGATCTCCACGGAGAGGCCGTCCTCGCGCTCCACCTGCTCGGCCGCCTCGAGGCTCCGTCGAACCATCGCCCCGTAGCTTACGATCGTCACGTCGTGGCCCTCCCGAACGGTACGGGCTACACCCAGGGGGACCACATAGTCTTCGTCCGGAAGGACCTCTCTCAGGCTCGGCGCCCG
The DNA here is from genome assembly GCA_964630935.1 of uncultured Gemmatimonadaceae bacterium. Taxonomy (GTDB): domain Bacteria; phylum Gemmatimonadota; class Gemmatimonadetes; order Longimicrobiales; family Gaopeijiaceae; genus SZUA-318. The sequence continues at coordinate 30,351 of CAZVYM010000005.1, forward strand.
GTACAGCCCCTTGTGCTCCTCGAAGATCACCGGGTTGTCGTCCCGTATGGCGGCCTTGAGCAACCCTTTCGCATCGTAGGCCGTGCTCGGATACGCGATCTTGAGCCCCGGCGTGTGGAAGAACGCCATCTCGACGTTCTGGGAGTGGAACGGCCCGCCCCGATTCCCTCCCCCCACGGGACCGCGGATGACCAGTGGCAACGGTCCGGCGCCTCGATACAGCGAGGTGGCGACGTAGTTGGTGATGACGTCGTAGGCCGGGGACACGAAGTCCATGAACTGCATCTCCACGACCGGCCGAAGGCCCATGTGCGCGGCACCGGCGGCGGCCCCCGTGAAGCCCCCCTCTGCGATCGGGGTGTCGATGACGCGCTCGGAGCCGAAATGGTCGAGAAACCCCCGCGTCAGCTTGAACGCCCCACCGTAGACACCGATGTCCTCCCCGAGGAGGAAGACCCGCTCGTCACGCTCCATCTCCTCGAAGAGCGCCTCGGCGATGGCTTCCAGGAAGGTCACGGGTTCGCCGCGGCTGCTCTTGGTCAGGTGATCGGGCTTCTCTCGCTCCACAGCTGCTCCCTTCATGTACGCGCCGGGGGGGTCCCGGTGGCGCCTCGGTCCACGCCGTCGCGTCGCGTCCACGGGACGGGCACGCTTCGGTCCGTGTAGACGGGGGCCAGGGCGCGCTCACCGACGGGCGTCGGCTCCGCTACGGCCCGATCCGCGGCACCACGAACCTCGGCCTCCACCTCGCCGCACAGTCGCTCGAGTTCTTCCTCGGTCACGATGCCTTGCTCGAGGAGCCGGGCCCGACTGCGACTCAGCGGGTCCCGCTCCTCCCACCTCCGCAGGACATCGGCGTCCACGTAGTCCTGGGAATCGTGCTGGGCATGTCCGAGGCGTCGGAAATACCTCAGCTCGACCATTTGAGGTCCTTTGCCGTCCCGGGCTCGCCGGACCGCATGGCGCGTAGCCTCGAAGACCGCAGCGACGTCGGTACCATCCACCGACTCGGCCTCGATCCCGTACGCCGGAGCCTTGTCGGCGAAGGTCGTGAGTCGGGTGTTGCCCGCGGTAGGCGTGGAGAACGCCCATTGGTTGGCCTCGACCATGAGCACGAGCGGACAGCGCTGTGCAGCGGCGAAGGAGAGGCCTTCGTGCCAGGCTCCCGTGGATGAAGCGCCATCCCCGGCGAAGACCATGCCCACCCGATCTTCGCCGCGCACGCGGAAGGAGAGCGTGACGCCCGCCATCACCTCGAGCATCGTCCCCAGAGGCGAGACCGGCCCGAGGATGCCCCTCTCAAAGTCCACCCAGTGCACGTTGGCCTCTCGTCCCTCGGTGGGCCCCGTGCTCCTGGCGAGGTACTGGCGAAAGAAGTCGATCGGAGCTCCTCCGAAGAGGAACAGCGCACCCGAGGCCCTAACGGTCGGAGCGAGAACGTCACCCGTCCCGTCCTCGCGACGGTCGAGCGCGTAGGCAGCACCCACGGCGCCGGCCTCCTGGCCGAGACCGCGGTAGATGTTACCGGTGAGGTGGCCCTGCTTCAGCAGGAGCTCGAGGCGTTCCTCGGTAGCCCGGGCCAGGTACATCCAGCGGAAGAGGGCCAGGAGCTGGCCACCATCCAAGCCGGAAGCCGGCGGCTCAGTTGCCGCCAGTGTTTCCCGTCGATCCGGAGGCGCCGCCCTGGGTGCCCTGCGCGCCCTGCCCACCCTGACCGCCGGCGTTGGCCGGGGCACCGGCGCCGGGTAGAACCGGCTCGGGGGCGGGGGCGGTGGCCGGCGGATTGACCTGAATCACCGACTCCGGTTGTCGAGCCCTGGAGGACATGATCGACAGCACCAGGGCGAGGACCATGAAGATCGTGCCTGAAACCCAGGTCGACCGCGTGAGCATCGTGGTGGCCTGGCGCCCTCCCAGGATGCCTTCGGTCATGGCGGCTCCGCCGCCCATGGCCGCTAGACCGCCACCCTTCCCCGACTGGAGGAGGATGACGATACCGAGGAAGATGCCGTCCAGGACGAGAATCGCGAGGAGAAATCCATACATCGTGTTTGGTTCCAGCGTCGAAGGTCAGACGTAAACGTCGAGCCAGCCGCGAAAAGTGTCAACGGTTCGGAGCGCGACGAGCGTCTGCGGCTCAGCCGGCAGCGGACGCGATGGCCGCGAACGACTCCGGATCGAGGCTCGCCCCTCCCACCAGAACACCGTCGACATCGGACGCCGCCAGCAGGTCGGCGGCATTGCCCGGCTTGACGCTTCCACCGTAGAGGATGGGTACACGTGCGGCCGGTCCGACCCCGAGGCGCTCCTGGAGTCGGGAGCGCAGGGTGGCGTGGGCCTCGGATGCGTCCGCGGGCGTGGCCGTCTCCCCCGTGCCGATCGCCCATACGGGCTCGTAGGCGATGAGGAAGCGGCCCTCGCCTCGGGTGAGTGCCTCGAGGGCCGCATCGAGCTGACCGAGGATGACTTCCGCCACGCGCCCGGCCCTCCTCTCCTCGAGCGTCTCACCGACGCACACCACCGGAACCAGGCCGCTCCGCCGAGCGGCCGAGATCTTGCGCGCCACCTGCTCGTCCGTCTCTCCGAAGACGTGCCGGCGCTCGGAATGTCCGATCAAGACGAACTCGGCTCCCGCCTCGGCCGCCATCTCCGCCGACACCTCTCCCGTGAACGCGCCCTGGTCTTCCCAGTGGATGTTCTGCACCCCGAGCTGCACGCGTGAGGATCGTCGGGGACAGCCGATCGCCGCCGCGAAGGAGAGGGTCGGGGGGAAGACGATGAGCTCGTGGCTCGAGGGCGGGGGCTCGAAACGCTCGAAGAAGCCCACCGTCTCCGCGGGGCCCATGTGCATCTTCCAGTTGCCTGCGATGACCGCCATGTCAGGCCACCTCCGTCAGTGCAGCCACCCCCGGCAACACGTGGCCCGCGAGGAACTCCAACGAAGCGCCACCACCCGTGGACACGTGGGTCAGCCGATCCGCCACACCCGCCCGCTCCGCGGCCGCGGCGGAGTCTCCGCCCCCGAGAACGCCGACCGCCCCTCCATCACAGGCCTTCGCGACCGCCTCGGCGATGGCCAGCGTGCCCGCGGCGAATTCCTCGACCTCGAAGACCCCCATGGGTCCATTCCAGACGAGGGTCTTCGCGCCGGCGATCTCCCGCTCGTAGTCGGCGACCGTGGCGGTGCCGACGTCGCCGATACGGTCGTCGGGCGCCACCTGGTCGCGGGCGACGTTTCTCGTGGACGCGCCGGCGGCGATGTCTTTGGCGACAACGCAATCCCCCGGGAGCACAAGCTTGTCTCCCGCCCGCTCGAGGGTCCCACGCGCGAGCTCGACCCGGTCTTCCTCGACGAGCGACGCGCCCGTGTCGAGCCCGAGCGCCCTGAAGAACGTGTTCGCCATCGCACCCCCGATGAGCAGCCGGTCGACCCTTGGCAGAAGCGCTTCGATCACGTCGATCTTCCCCGAGATCTTGGCCCCCCCGAGGATGGCCACGAAGGGCCGCTCGGGCTGACGGAGCGCGTCTCCGAGGAATCGGAGCTCGCGTGCCAGGAGGAGGCCTGCGACGGCCTCGCCTCCCCGAGCACGCACAGCCTCGGCCAATCCGGCGGTCGAAGCGTGCGCCCGATGGGCCGTACCGAACGCGTCGTTCACGAACAGATCTCCGAGCGAGGCCCACTCCGAGGCCAACTCCGGGTCGTTGGCGGTCTCACCCGGAACGAAACGGGTATTCTCGAGGAGCGCGACCTCCCCGTCCGCCAGTCCCTCGACAGCCTCGACGACGGACGGACCCCTCGGTTCCGGGACGAACCGGACCGGGCGTGAAAGCAACTCGGAGAGGCGGCTGGCCACCGGGGCGAGGGAGAACTCGGGCTTGGCCTCACCCTTGGGCCGGCCGAGGTGGGAGAGAACGACCACCCGGGCACCCGCGTCGACCAGCAGCTGCAAGGTCGGAAGCGTCGCGCGGATTCGACGGTCATCGGAGATTCGGCCCACTTCCAGCGGAACGTTGAGGTCGGCACGAACCAGCACGGTGCGCCCCGACAGAGCCGACGCATCGAGGTCAGAAAGGATCTTCGCGGTCATGGCGATACGATGTAGCAGGATTAGGGAACCCGTTCGGGCAGGCGCATCAAGTTACCCAAGCGCGCGCAGGCCCGTCTACCGGTCGCTCTGCGCCTTCGCGCGGTATCACGCCCGGGGCCCTCCAGCCAAGCAGAACGGTCCGTCAGCGCCGGATGTCGAGGTCCCGTTCGAGCATCAGCGGGGATGGGGCTCCGGGAACATCCACGAGCACCCGGAGCGTGTAGGGCCCGGGCAGCACATCTCCCAGATCCGCTACGAGGAAGTTGGACGAGGGACCGCGCTCCGAGGACCGCCGGTCCCACGTGGAACGGAAATCCGTCTTGTCGGCGGGATGGAAGCGGACACCACTGATCTCCCCGGTGATCCGGTTCTCGACCTCGGAGCGAAGCTGATACCAGGCGACCGAAGAAGGGAGATCGTAGACCTGGAAGTAGACCCCGATCTCCCCGCTACGGACCGGCTCCGTCAGCGCGAGCGGGTGAAGCCACAACGGATTCCGGTCCTTCTCCCACCTCGACGGGACCTCGGCCGTCGTGAGGAGCAGGTCGGACGCCCAGCCATAGCTCCCCGTTCTCGGCCCGAAATGCGCTTCCGCGCGCATGGAAGCAACGTGGCCGGTGCTATCGAGGGCCTCCACGGCGACCTGCCGCACGTCGGGAGGCGCGAAGCTGTAGATCGACACCGTGCCTGCCCCGCGTGAGACCCTCCGGGTCGTGACCGAGAGCTTCTCTCCGTCGGCGCCCAGCTGGTAGACGTGGAGGTCCAGGCTGTCCGTCGCGACACCCCGGAATGCGGACGGAATCCGCGTGTCGATCTCGATATTCGTGGTCCCTTCGGTCGGCCCCTGGAACCGGCTGACCTGTCCGGGAAGCGCCTCCGCGATCCGCCCGTCACGGCCGTACCGATGGGGCAGCACCTTGCGCAGATCACGCAGGTAGGAGCGACCCTCGGAGGTCAGGTTCAGGTTGCTCGAGGCCGCCACTCCCCGGAACGTGATGTCGGGTCCCTCCCCGTAGTCCCAGAACTCGGTGCGCACGTCCGGTCCCGAGGCGATCGCCCGGATATGGTCCGGGCGCCCGTATCGGACCCAGACCGTTCCCGCGTCGGAGGACGCGCTACCGAAGCGGAAGTGGGCGTAGACGGTACGAGCCACGTGCTCGACCCTCCATTCGTTGACCGGCGTCGACAGCACCGGGTCCAGCGGAGCCCAGAACGAATCCAGCCACGCCCCGCGATCCGCCCGACGGAGATTCGCGTACGCGGAGGCCTGGGCCGGACTCGCCACGGCGCGGATATCCTCGAGCTCCTCCACCTCGCCGGCCGGCACTCGCTTGAAGGCCGAATCGAACTGCGCCTCGGCCTCCTCGGGAAGCCCCAGCCGCTCCAGCGCCAGACCGCTCAAGAGGAAGCCGTCCGGATGCCCGTGTGTGACCCAGGCGAACCGGCGGGCCCCGGCCAGCATCTCTTCCCAGCGCCCCTGGTCCGCCAGCGCGAGAAGCAGCCCCACGTTCGCCCCCACGTGGGTCGGCTCGGCGGACACCGCGGCACGGAAAGCGGTCATCATCCCGTCGAGATCGCTTTTCCCGCTCCTGTCCACGGGCCGGAAGGAGGTCTCCCAGACTTCGTCCAACCTCTCGGGGCACATGTAGTTCCAGGCCACGAGCTCCTCGGCGGAAGCGAAGCGGCCCTCTGCCGGATCGGAACGGACCTGGGCACAGGCCTCCGGCTGGAGGGCCGTCGCAGGCACCACACTTGCGTCGCGGGAGGAAAGCCAGGACTCCTCGTACAGTGAGCCGCGCTCGTACTGGAGTGCCGCCAAGAGCCCGGCGGACGTGGTGGCCCCCTCCCGGGTGGCTCGCCGCACGCCCCGCTCGAACAGTCCTCGCGCCTCGTCACGCAAGCCTTGCTTGCGCAGCAGACGTCCGAGCGCAAGTAGGACCGCGGGGTTGTCGGGATCCCGGGCCATGGCGTGCTCGAGGGCCTTCCCCGCCTCCGCCCGCCATTGCGTCGGCGCGGCGCCGGCCGGGGGCTCTCCTTCGAGAATGCCCTCGATCGGGCCCAACCGCTCCAGCACACGCTCGTCCCCGATGGCCGCCCTGAGGAGATCTCCCGCTTCGGCCTTCCCCGGAGACGAGAGAACCAGCGGGTTCTCCCATTCGGGTGTCAGGTCCGGGGCCGCCGTATCGGGCGCGCCGGGAGCCGGTAGCGGCGCTACTTCGGGAAGGGACGCCGAATCGGCTTCTGGCGGATTGGCCCGGAACTGCACATTGAACTGGACCCACGTGCCCACCGGCTTCCCGAGGCGACGCGCCGGCTCGAACCGGACACGCGGGGCCACACGGAGGGCCGCCTGATCCAACTCCGTCACGCCCGAGCTCGCCCTCAGATCGGTGACGTCCACCGTGCCGGTGGAATCCACCCAGAGAAGAAGCGTCACGGTCCCCCCGACACCGGCCTTCTGGAGGTCGAGCGGATAGTAGCTGCGAATCAGGGATTCCGTGCCCGGCCGATCCACGATCTCGGGATAGACCGCCTTGGGACTCCTGAAAGGCGTGACGATCCTGGCCCGTCCGGTGGAAGCGTCGGCCGCGGGAAGGGATGGGATGGGATCGGCCGCTCCAGCCGTCGCGGAATCCGTCCCGGCAGGCGGCTCCGGCCGAACGCTTGGAGGACTCGGGGATGCCTGGGAAGGGGCCGGCCGGTCGATCTCCAGACGGGTCACGAAGCGGACCAGCGATGCCCGGGCCTGAGGGACGCCGGCGAGAATCATGAGGAGCACGATCGCGGCCGCCGCGGCCAGCGATCGTAGGGACACCCCGCGCCGAGTGCGCGCGGTCGACCACTCGCGAGCCAACTCGGCCTCGAGCTCCGGCCCGAAGGACGGGCGCTCCTCGTATCGTAGAGACGACAGCTCCGCGGCCAGCTCCGCCAGGTCCGGCGGAAGCGCGAGATCGTCCTCGTTGTTCGATCTATCGTTCATGAACCTGCCAGCTCGTCACTTTCGGCGTCCTGTACGGCATCCTTGAGGCGCCTCAGGGCGCGATGGAGCCGAACAGCGACCGCGTTGTTGCTGATGTGCAGATGCTCGGCGATCTCCGCGTTCGACAGTCCCGAGCCGTAGCGCAGCGACAGGATCTCCTGGTCCCTCTTCCGAAGCGTCTGGTTGCAGTTCAGCAGACGCTGGATGCGCTCCTGACGGATGACCCTCTCCTCCTGAGACGGGACATCCGCGACCAGATCCGGAACCCTGTCGAGCGACACGTGAAGCGAACCCCGTCTGCGCAGCGACCGGAGATGATCCGTGACGGCATTGCGCGCGATGCGAAGCAACCAGGTCCGGGGTGCGGCCAGGTTGGGATCGTAACGCCGTAACGAGCGGAGAGCCTTCATGAAGACCTCCGACGTCACGTCCTCGGCCACTTCCCGGGTGGCGACCCGGAAGCGGACGTATCGGTACACGGCGCTTCGGTGCTCCCGATACCACTCCGTGAAATCCGGCGGGAGGCCGGTCGTGGCTCGGCTCGGTGCGCGACGCGTCACCATGGCGGGTACACGCTCTTCTGTCTGCATCGTGCGGACATACGACGGATTCCGGGCAGCGTTACAAGCATTTCATACCCGCGGCGGCGCCCAAAATCCCTCTGCAGTCGCCGCTCGCTCCCTCTACCGTGCCGAGAGCCCTCGGCCGAGGGCCCCCCGAGCCTCTCTCAGCGCCGTCTCCGGCGTCGAACGTGTACCCTCGAGGCGACCGCGGTGCGATCCGCGGAACGGACCTGGAGCTCCAGGTCCGTTCCGCAGTGACTGCATGCGACCGACCGGACGTCGCCGGAGGTCTCCACCTCGTCGAAATGCCCGCAGACCGGACACCTGTAGCTGTGCCACCCCGCTGCAGGCTCCGCCACGTCTTCGCTCATGGTATCTCCCTCACGGGCACGACCGAGCCGTGTCGTACCAGGGGCTCCTTCAACCTCCCACGGAGGCCGGCAGCCGCTCGCCGACGTAGCTCACCAGGTCGACGACGCGAGCCGAGTAGCCCCACTCGTTGTCATACCACGAAAGCACCTTGACCATCCGCCCGTCCATGACGCTCGTGGACAGCGCGTCGACCACCGAGCTGCGGGGGTCCGTGGTGAAGTCGACGGACACCAGCGGCTCGTCGGACACCCCGAGGATTCCCTCGAGCGGTCCTTCGGCCGCCTCGCGGAAGGCGGCGTTGATCTCCTCGGCGGTCGTATCGGTCTCCAGCTCGGCCACGAGGTCGACGATGGAGACATCGGGTGTGGGAACACGAATCGCCATGCCGTCGAGCTTCCCCTTCAGCGACGGAATCACGAGCGCGGTTGCCTTCGCGGCGCCGGTCGTGGTGGGAATCATCGACATGGCCGCGGCCCGCGCCCGGCGCAGGTCCTTGTGCGGAAGGTCGAGAATGTTCTGGTCGTTGGTGTACGAGTGGATCGTCGTCATGAGTCCGCGGCGGAACCCGAAGCGATCGACCAGCACTTTCGCCACCGGCGCCAGGCAGTTCGTGGTGCAACTGGCGTTCGAGATGACGTGGTGGTTTTCGGGGTCGTATCGGTCCTCGTTCACTCCGAGGACGATCGTGACGTCCTCGTTCTTCGCCGGGGCGGAAATGATCACCTTCTTCGCTCCGGCCTCCAGGTGCTTGGAGGCGCGCTCCTTGTCGCGGAAGAGCCCGGTCGACTCGATGACGATGTCGACGCCCAGATCCGCCCACGGAAGGCTGCCGGGATCGCGCTCGCTGAGCACCTTGACCTCGTCACCGTCGATCCGGAGGCCTTCGGAAGTCACCTCCACCGTTCCGGGATAGCGACGGTGGACGGAATCGTATCGGAACAGGTGGGCGAGGGTCTCGCTGCTGGTGAGGTCGTTGACGGCTACGAAATCAATGTCCGTACGGCCGGACTGCTTGGCGGAACGGAGCACGTTCCGGCCGATGCGTCCGAACCCGTTGATCGCTACGCGGATGGCCATCGCTAAAGGGCTCCTCGAACTCGGTTTCCCGGGGTGCCCGCGTTGGCCTGGCGAGATCAACTCGCGAGGCGCTGTCGGAACGGCAACGCCCGCGCGAAAGCGATCAAGGTGACTGAGCGCGCTCCCATGCGAACGAGCGCTGTCGCCGCGGCACCCGCGGTGGACCCGGTGGTAAGCACGTCGTCCACGAGGACGACACGGGCGTCTCGCACGCCGGAGGCCGTACCTCCCTGCGCCGCGAAGACGTTACTGACGTTAGCCTTGCGTTGGGAGGGGTGCAAGGCGACCTGGGTGGAACCTCCGTGGGTGCGTTTCAGAGCGTCGACGCATCGCCAGCCGGTGCGGCGAGCCACGCTCCGAGCGAGCAGCTCGGCCTGGTTGTACCCTCTCTTCCGTGCCCTTCTCCGGGTCGTCGGGACGGGAACGAGGAGCGGGTCGGTCCCAACGATCCCGGTCGGCAGCTCCACGGAAGCGAGCGCCGAGCCCATCTCGTCTGCCAGCTCACGCCATCCCTCGTACTTGAGCGCGTGCACGAGGTCGGATGCGGGTGGCTCGAGGACGTAGGCGTAGCGCGCTGCGGAAAGCGCATCGGGCCATCCCCGGCATTCTCGGCAGGATCCGGGCGCCGGACGCCCCGTCCCCGAGGGATGGTGGCAACGGCCGCATCGAGGCCACGGCGCATGCCGGAGCCGACTCCGGCATCGACCGCAGACGAGCCCGGGCCCTCTCGGGTGAGGCATCCAATCGCCGCACGCCGCGCACCCGACCGGCACGAGGAGGTCGAGAAGGTCGTGCGTCCACGAGCTCGGCTTCACGATTTCCGACGCTCGAGGAGGGCCGCACGCATCACGTCGACGGGGGCCGGCTCGGACCACCACCGCTCGAACGAGGCCGCGCCCTGCTGAACGAGCATCTCGCCGCCGTCGGTGGCCCTCACGCCGAAGGCTTCGGCCGCCTCGACGAACGGGGTCGGCCCTGGGCCGTACACCAGATCCATCGCGGCCCCCGCCCGGTCGAGGATCTCGAAATCCAGGGGCAGCGGGTCGCGGGGCGAAAGGCCCAGGCTGGTGGCATTGACCACCACGTCGAAGCTCTGGCCACGCAGCTCGTCCACGAAGGGCGCGACCCTGGCCCTCTCTCCTCCGATGCGGCGCGCGACGGTACGCGCACGCTCGGCGCTCCGATTGTGGATCACGACCTCGTCCGCACCTTCTTCCAGGAGGCCCATGAGCGCCGCGCGCGCGGCTCCGCCGGCTCCGAGAAGCAGGGCCCGAACGCCTCTGGCGGACCCGCCCAGGAACGTGCTCAGGGCCCGTCGAAACCCCTCCACGTCGGTGTTGTCGCCGTGGATCTTGCCCTGCCGATCACCCCAGAAGGTGTTGCAGGCACCGGTGCGCCGGACCGCCTCGGACGGATGATCGAGGAGCGGCGTGACCTTCTCTTTGTGGGGGATGGTGATGTTGCCCCCACCGCCGGCCCTGGCCAACCCCCGCAGGAACCCGGCCAGATCGTCTCGACCACAACGGACCGCGAGGTAGACCCCGTCCGTCCCCGCCTCGGCGAACGCAGCGTTCTGGATCACCGGAGAGAGCGAGTGCTCCACGGGGTCCCCGAGGAGGGCGATGAGGCGGGTCTCCGACGTGATCGTCGTGCTCATGGGGCCAGGATCGGCTCGAGGCGACGGAGTGCCTGCTGGACGAGCCGGTCCAGAAGGTGGAGGGTCTCCTCGTACACCTCGTCGGAGCCACCGAACGGATCCTGGATGTTGTCCGGAGCGCCGTCGGCGGCATCACCCGCCGCGAAAGAGGTCAGCAGCGCGGCCTTGTCCCCGTAGCCCAGGGCCACGATCCGCAGGAGGTGGCTGGTCGACATGGTGAGCACGAGGTCGGCCCATTCCAGGACTTCCGGGGTGACCGGGGCGGAGCGGTGCCCGCTCAAGTCCAGACCGTTCCCGGCGGTCGCACGGAGGGCCCCCTCCGAAGCCGGGAAGCCGTCGGCGGCGCCCGTTCCCGCCGAACGCACCTCCACGTGGCTCCATCCGAGAGATTCCAGCTCTCTGCGAGCGAGCGCTTCGGCCATGGGGCTCCGGCACGTATTTCCAGTGCACACGAAGAGAAGCCTGAACGGCTCTCGGTCGCGTGCCCCTTCTCTCCGTTCCGCTTCCGGCACTCGCGCAGGCTCCTAGATCTCGGGGAGGACACATCGCAGGCGCCCCACGGGGACCGATCCCTCTCGGACGACCGCGGGTCGGGTCGACGTGCAGTCGATGATGGTGGACGGCTCCGAAGGCTCCAGCTCTCCCGCGTCCAGGACGAGGACGTCGGAGCCCGCACCGAGGAGCTCGGCGGCCCGAGCGGCTTCGGATCCGGTTCGTGCCGGGGGCGAACCCGGCGGATTGGCGCTGGTCGACGTGATGGGCTCTCCTACGGCCCGCAAGAGGACCCGAACCCACGGATGAGGACTCACCCGCACGGCCACGGCGCCGGCTTCGCTCCGTATGCCGGGGGGGAAGATACCTCGGGGGTCGCGCAGGACCAACGTCAGCGCCCCGGGCCAGAAGATGCCCGCCAGCTCCGTGGCCTCCAGCGACCACTCCAGGTCGGCGACGGCGGCCGCGCTCTCGACCAGAACGAGCAGGGGCTTGTCCTCCGCCCTCCGCTTCAAGGCCATGACGCGGGCCACTGCCTCGGGCGTGCACACCCCGCCGAATCCGTAGACGGTCTCGGTGGGGTACGCCACAACGCCACCGTCCCGAACGTGCTGCGCGACCTCGTCGAGATTCGTCTCGTCGGGGAGCGCCCACCGCGCGTCCACCACCCGAACGCCTCGGCTCACGTACGCCCTCCGGCTCGCATCCTCAGGATCGCCTCGGCCAGAGGAAGGTCTTCGGGCCGAGTGATCTTGAGGTTCCCGGCGCCCTCGTCCACCATGCGGATCGCCGCACCCGTCGCCTCGACGAGCCCGGCATCGTCCGTCGCGTCGCTCCCCGCGGAAGCATACGCGCGCCGGAGCACGTCCGCGGGAAACACCTGGGGCGTGTGGGCGTGCCACAGGAACGCACGCTCCGGCGTCCCCCTGACGTGACGGCTCTCGTCGACGGTCTTCATCGTGTCCACGGCAGGACAGCCCGCTACGGCCCCCTCTCCCCGCGCCGCCGCATCGATGCACATCTCGACGACGTCGCGTGTGACCAGGGGCCGGGCGGCGTCGTGCACCGCGATGACGTCCAGATCCTCCGGCAGGGCGCCGAGGGCGTTCCGGACCGAATCCGTTCGAGTCTCCCCGCCCTGGATGATCCGAAGCCTCGCATCCACCCGACCCAGCCACTCCGGCGGGTCGGCCACGTCGTGCGCATCCAAGGCCACCACGACCGCCACCACCCGGTCGTCGGCGAGAAACGGCCGTAGCGCATGAACCAGCAGCGGCTCGCCCGCCAACTCCAGGAACGCTTTGCGCGCCCCTCCCATCCGCCGCCCCGATCCGGCTGCCGGAATCGCCACCCCCACGCGAAGCCCCTGGGAGCGCGCGCCCCGGGGAGCGCTCACGGCCCGTAGCCCGAACCGGCCGCGGCCGGCCCGCCGCCCGGCGACCTCGCCACCGAGTCGAAACGTGTGTAGCTCTTCTGGAAGAACAATTCGATCGAGCCGGTCGGCCCGTTTCGCTGCTTGCCCACGATGAGCTCCGCCTTGCCCTCGAGCTCCTCCTTCTTCTCCGGCGGAGCATAGTACTCCGGACGGTACAGGAACATGACCAGATCGGCATCCTGCTCGATCGACCCGGACTCGCGCAGATCGGAAAGCATCGGTCGCTTGTCCGTGCGCTGCTCGGGACCCCGGCTGAGCTGCGACAACGCGATCACGGGAACCTCGAGCTCCCGGGCCAGGGCCTTCAGGCCCCGCGAGATCTGGCTCACCTCCTGGACGCGGCTCTCGGCCCGCATGGTCCCGGACATGAGCTGCATGTAGTCGATGACGACCAGGCCCAGGTCCTTCTCGTTGGAGCGCAGCTCGGACTGGAGCCTACGGGCCTTGGCCCGGATCTCCAGCACGTTGCTCCCCGGCTGGTCGTCGATCCAGATCGGAGCGGTGTTGAGATGGCCGGCCGAGGCGGCGAGGCGCTGATGCTCCTCCTGTGAGAGCCTGCCCCTGCGAAGACGCTGGGCGTCGATTCGGCCCTCGGCGCAGAGGAGCCTCTGGACGAGCTGCTCGGAGGACATCTCGAGGGAAAAGAGGGCCACCGGGATGTTGTGCGCGATGGCGGCGTTGGCGGCCACGTTGAGCACCCAGGAGGTCTTCCCCATCGAGGGCCGGGCGGCCACGATACACAGATCGCCCCGTTGGAGCCCCGTGGTCATCCGGTCGAGGTCCGGGAACCCGGTGGGGACACCGGTGATCCCCGAGTCCGACTCCTGCAGCCTCTCGATGTGCTCGAAGGTCGACCAGAGGATCTCCTTGATCCAGACGAAGCCTTCGCGCTTGTGACTCTCGGCCACCTGGAAGATGCGTGCTTCGGCCTGGTCGAGGAGCTCCTCGACCTGGCGCTCTCCCTGGTCGTACACGTCGCGGATGATCTGCGACGCCGATTCGACGAGGTGCCTGAGCAGGGCCTTGTCCCGGACGATGCGGGCATGGTACTCGACGTTCGCCGCGGTGGGTACCGCGTCCACGAGCGCCGCGAGATAGTCGAAGCCTCCGGCCGCTTCCATCTCGCCGGTCTTCTTCAACTCCTCGGAGACGGTGATGACGTCGATGACGTCTCCACGTTCGTAGAGGCGGACCATCGCTCGGTAGAGGCGCCGGTTCGCCTCGCGGTAGAACATCGCTTCGCTCAGGTGCTCGATGGCCCGGCTCACCGCCTCTCGGTCGATGAGCATGCCCCCCAGCACCGCCGTCTCCGCCTCGAGTGAGAACGGTGGCGTGCGATCGAACACGCTCTCGGCGAAGTTGGGAGAGGCTTCCATCAGTCCATGACCTGGCGGAGCAACTGGAGGTCGTCCCAGAAGGCCCGCGTCCAACCCGGATTCCGCAGAAGCGCCGCGGGGTGGTACGTCACCACGAGGGGAATCCCCCGATAGCTGTGAACGTCACCCCGCAACCGCCCCAGAGGTTTGTCCTGAGCCGTGAGGAGCTTTCCGGCGAAGGTGCCCACCGCGAGCAGCGCCTTGGGTGAGATAAGCTCCAACTGCTTGAGGAGGAAGGGAGAGCAGGCCTCGATCTCGTCCTGCAAGGGGTTCCGGTTGCCGGGAGGCCTGCACTTCAGGACGTTGCAGATGTAGACGGAGTCCCGCCGGGACAGATCGACCGTCGCCAGAAGGAGGTCCAGGAACTTCCCGGCGGCCCCCACGAACGGCAGGCCGGTCGCGTCCTCGTTCGCTCCCGGAGCTTCGCCGACGACCACCAGCCGCGCCTCCGACGAGCCGTCCGAGAACACCACCTGGGTTCTGGTTTCGGCCAACCGGCAGCGTGTGCACCCGAGGGCGATCCGCCGAACCTCCTCGTAGGAGTCCGGCAGGACCGGCAGCTCCGTGCCGCCCTCCCCGCCCCCGCCCCGCGCGGACGGAGCGGCGGCGCGTCCCTTCCGAGCCGCGGGCTCCATCTTCGCTCGCCCCTCGCCAGGAGGCTTCGAGCCCGGGCCGGCCGACGCCGATCGGGCGAGCCGGAGCGCTTCCTCCCTCGACATCCCGTCCAGGAAGAGGTGAGACGCGCCCATCTCGCGCCGCTGACGTAACAGACGAGCCACCTCGTCGGCGCGATCGCTCACCCGGCCTCCCTCAGCGCGGCCACGCGGTCCAGGATCTCCTCCGCGACCTCGTTCTTGTCCAGCAAGGGAAGCGGCTCGTCTGGACCCGTCTTCGAGAGGAGCGTGACCTGGTTCGTCTCCACCTCGAAGCCGGAACCCTCGGCGCCGACCGCGTTCGCCGCCAGCAGGTCGAAACCCTTCGCCTCCAGCTTCGCGTGGGCGTGCGTGAGGAGATCGTCGGTCTCCAGCGCGAAGCCGACACAGACGCTGCCGGCCTTGCGTCGGCCTCTGCTCTCGGCCGCGATGTCCGGATTGACCGCAAGTTCCACGGAAAGCGAGGCTCCGGCCCCGGCCCGCTTGATCTTGGCGCTCGAGACGTCCCGGGGGCGGTAATCCGCCACCGCGGCGGCGAAGATCGACACGTCCGCGTCCGGGATGAGGCCCATGACGGCGTCGTGCATGTCACGGGCCGTCTCCACGAGGACGAGATCGACGCCCACCGGCGGCTCGAGCGCGCTCGGACCGCTCACCAGGGTGACCCGGGCGCCGCGCCGCCATGCCGCCTGGGCGAGGGCGTACCCCATCCTCCCCGACGAGCGGTTGCCGAGATACCGAACGGGGTCGAGCGGCTCTCGGGTCGGGCCGGCGGTGACCAGGACTCGAGTCTCCCCCCATTCGGGCGCCCGAGCGAGCGCGCGGCCCACGTGCTCGACGATCTGCCACGGCTCGAGCATGCGGCCCGGCCCTTCCCCCTCCCCGATGGCGAGCGCTCCTTCCGCCGGTCCGGCCACCGCGTAGCCGAGACGGTTCCGGAGGTGAGCCAGGTTGGCCTGCACCTGGGGATGGGAGAACATGCGGTCGTTCATCGCCGGGCAGACCACCACGGGCGCCCGCGTCGCGAGCAGGGTCGTGCAGATCAGATCGTCGGCCCGTCCGTGAGCCGCACGGGCCAGGAAGTCGGCCGTGGCCGGAGCGACGCAGATCGCGTCCGCTTCACGACCCAGCCGGATGTGCAGCGCCGCCCCCTCGGAGGAGAAGAGGTCGGTGAGCGCCGGCCTGCCGGTGACCCCCTGGAAGGAGAGGGGGGCGACGAAGCGCTGCGCGGCGTCGGTGAGCACCGCGTCCACCTCCGCCCCCAGACGCGTCAGGTCCCGAGCCACCTGGACCGACTTGTACGCGGCGATTCCTCCGGTTACGCCGAGGACGATCCGCCTCTGCCGCCAGGGGCGGCGAGGGCTCAGAGGCCCTGACGAGCCTTCGGATCCCCCGGCTCCCGCCACCGCCTACTCCTCGCGGCGACGGCGCTTGACGAGCCGGAACTCGATCTGGCCCGAGGTCAGGGCTTCGAGGGAACGGGTCGTGAGCTTCTTCTCCTCGCCCAAGGGAAGCGTCTCCCGGGGCAGCGTGTTGAGCTCGCGGGTGTACTTGGCCGCGACGAGGACTCCCAGGTACTTGCTCTCGGTGCCCGTCGCGACCTCTTCCGGCGTGAAAACCCTCATGCAGATCTCCTATCCCTTGATGTTGGCGTTCCCGTACTCGCTCTCCAGCAAGCGCTCGATCGCACGGCGGAGCGCCTTCACCTCTCGCTCCAGCCCCTTTGCCCGGCGGGTCCTGCGCCGCTCCGCCCGAACGATACCCCAGATCTCCTCCAGGGTCCGATCCAGATCGTCGTTGACCACGACATAGTCGAACTCCGTGGCCGCCTCGACCTCCCTCACCGCGGTGCGCAGCCGCGCGGCGACCTCGTCCCTGCTCTCGGTACCACGGCCCGCCAAGCGGACCTTCAGCGTGTCGATCGAGGGCGGCAGCACGAAGACCAGGACTGCCTCGGGCATGGACTCGCGTATCTGCCGAGCACCCTGGACGTCGATGTCCAGCACCACGTGCTGGCCACGCTCCTCCGCGGCATCCAACTCGGAGCGGGGCGTTCCGTAGAGCTGCCCGTGGACCTCCGCCCATTCCACCAGCTCGCCTGCTTCCGCCATCCCATGGAAGGTCTCATGGTCCACGAAATGGTAGTCCACGCCGTCCTTCTCACCGTCGCGCGGCGCTCGAGTCGTCGCCGAGATGGAGAAGGTGTAACGGCTCGACCCCCGAACCAGCGCCCTGGCGATCGTGGTCTTCCCGGTGCCGCTCGGCGCAGCCAGCACCAGGGGAAAGACCGGATCGGGTCGGAAGCTCACTCCACGTTCTCCACTTGCTCGCGCAGACGCTCGATCTCTTCCTTCAGCGCCACCGAGGACCGAACGATTTCCGCGTCGTTCGCCTTGGAGCCGATGGTGTTCGCCTCCCGGTGCATCTCCTGAACCAGGAAGGAGAGCCGCTTCCCCACGGGCTCCGAGCCGTCCGTTTCCAGAGCCTCCCGGAACGCGACCAGGTGCGACCGGAAGCGGACGATCTCCTCGTTGATGTCCCACTTCTCGGCGAGATACGCGATCTCGCGCGCCAGACGATCCTCGTCCACGTCGACCTGGCCGGCCAGCTCCCGCACCTGGGCCCTCAGCCGATCACGCTCCGCCACGAGCCGTTCCGGCGCCCTTTTCTCGATCTTGTCCAACTCGGGCTCGATGGCACCGAGACGGCCCTCCAGATCGTCGTGAAGCCGCGCTCCCTCCGACTCGCGCAGTGTCACGACGCCGCGAGCGGCCTCATCGACGAGATCCCGAAGCGTCTCCACGTCCACGTCGGGCGCCTCCTCCCGCTCGCCGGGTCGGAAGACATCCCCGAATCGGATCATCATCGAGAGATCGACCTCGCCCGGAATCGCCAGCTCGGCCCGGAGCGCCTCCAAGGACTCGCGGTAGCGCCGGGCCTTGTCCATGTCGACATAGGCCCGCGGGTCCTCGTCCGCCACCTTCCTGCCCACGGACACGTAGGCGCTGACGTGGCCCCGGGACAGGTGCCGGCGCAGAACCTCCACGACATCCCGCTCGTAGCGGTCGAACCCGGACGGAAGCTTGATGTTGGTGTTGAAGAACCGGTGATTGACCGTCTTCACCTCCAACCGCAGCCGACCTGCCGGCGTCTCCCGCTCGGCCTCTCCGTACCCGGTCATGCTCCGGATCATCCAGGACCCCCAGACCCGCGATTGATGTCGGTCCGGCGAATCGTCGATCGAGCGGCCATCGATCCGCCAAAGCTGTTCAAGATAACGGACGCAGGCCGACGTTCGAAGTGTTCCGCGTTTCGGGTGTCACGGGTCCCGTCCAGGGGCCTCGCCGCCGTCCGTCTCCTCGGACACCGCCTCAGTTCCACATGGTCCAGCGAACCCCGTAGTACGAGCGCGTCACGGGCAGGATACGGCCCGGGAAGTCCTGAAGGTCTCGCCGGAGCGTGAAGTTGTCCCATCCGACGAAGAGCCTGACGGTCACGATGCGGATCTGGATCAGCCCGTACCAGTCCTGGAAGAACGGAACGTTCGCCAGCTCCGGAGACACGGCTCCCGTGTTCGGATCCACCTGCTCGCCCACCACCTGCCGCACGGACATCGCATCGCGACCGCGCACCCCGAGCGTGCACCACAACTCGAGGTCTCCCGTGCTCAGGAAGGTGTCGTGGAACACGAAAGCGCCCTTGTACATGCGCTTGGGCAGGTAGGACCACGCGCTGTCCCATTCCTGGACGGATCCCTGGAGGCTCAGCCCGTCCAGCGGCATCGGAAGGCTCGCCCAGACCTCCCAGCCGGAGCGCTCGCCGCCCGGCAGAGCCGGCGAGCCGCGGTCCATCTCCAGGCCCAGAGGGAGGAGCGAGTCCGCCTTCTCGCGCAGGCGTGCGGCGGACAGGTCGAAACCCCGCCAGGAGACGCGGGCACCGAAGCGGAGGGCCGTCCGGTCACTGACGCGGAAGAGCGGGCCCGGTGGGGTCGTATCGGCGGCGGTCGTCGTGGACGTGGTGTCCGCCGACGACGTGTCGGGCAGGGGCGGACCGAGAATCGGCCCGGTACGGGCCCCGTACGTCCCCGACTCCCACGAGCCGAACGCGGACAGCACTCCGAGGAAGGGAGCGCTCCAGGCCTGCACGCGCCCCGCCGAGGTGGCCCGCCCCGGCCACGAAGCGCGCTCCAGCGCCCCCGACCACCCTCCGAGTCGCGTGTCCGCGCCGGCGGACAGATCCAGGCGATAGGAAGGCAGCCCCACGCCTCCGAAATGCCGGAATTCGCCCCGGGCCCAGAGGGGGTCGGCGCCCAGCGAGGCCGACACCCCCGTCTGGGAGACGCTTCCACCTTCACGGAGATACGCGGCGCGCGAGTCGTCGACCTTGTAGGACGACTTGCCGGTGTACGCTTCGGCCACCAGCCACGGGGCGAGCCGAGCGCTTCCGCGAATCGCCCAGTCGGTGCGCGTTCCTTTGGCGGCGTAGTCCGTGATCGAGTTCTTGTTGCTCATCCGGTGGAGCTCGACCTCGAGTCCCGCCGCATCACCGTGGTGGAGCTGATACCGCAGCCAGCTCCCGTTGCGGCTTCCCGGCTCGTTTCCCCGGGGTCCCTGGGTGTCGCTTCGTTCCAGAGCCAGAGCGACACTGCCCGCGAACGTGGTGGGATCGGCGAACGTGCCCCGGAAGAAGTTGGTGCTGAGGTCCCCGGTCCCGGCCTCCACCAGCGAGTAGGGCCGTCCGTCGTCGTATTGGAGATCCGTCAACCGGATGACGATCTCACCCGGATTGCGCTCGAGGCGCACGCGACTGATCCCCCCGAGGCCGATCCGGCCGAGGTCGGTCGAGCCCCCCTCGAGCGGAGTCAACTCGAAGCCGTCCCGCAGGATTCGGATTCGGCCACCGCCGAGCCCGAAGGCGCTCACGCCGAGGGGGGTACCGTAGTCGCCGCCTCGGAGCGGGAGCATTCCCGGCACGTCCTGCACCAACTCCGCCAACGTGGTCGCCCCCGCCGCCTGGAGGTCGTCGGCGTCCCACGTCCAGACGCCCCGCTCCCATCCCGTCGGGGTTTCCCCTCTCAGCCGAGGGAGATTGTAGAAGATCGTGTCGGTATTGAGGGTGTCGGACGCGGCCCCCGGGATGGTGTCGGCCGGGCCCGTGGCTCCCGGCCGTACGGGAATCGTGTCCGCGGCAGCACTGTCCGCGCGCTGTCTCAGCGAGTCGGCCCTTTGCTGGCCGGCGGCGGACAGCGCCCCCAACAGCAGCAGGCTCCCGACCACGGGAATCCCGCGGAGGAGTCGAGCGAGCGCCCCGGGCCGCCCCGGGCGGCGAGACGAAGGGAAGGTCACCGTCGTTCGGCCCGGCTCCGCACCCATTCGACCAACAGTCGGGTCGGCACGCCGTGGCCCCCCTTTCGCTGGTAGGAGAGCTTGGCCTCCCCGCCGAACGCCGTCCCGGCCACGTCCAGATGAGCCCAGGGCACCTCACCCACGAATTCGGAGAGGAACGAGGCGGCGGTGATCGTGCCACCGGGCCGCCCACCCACGTTCTGGACGTCGGCGGTCTCGCTCTTCAGCTGCTCCCGGTACTCCGGCCAGAGCGGAAGCGGCCAACAGCGCTCGCCCGAGCGCGTGCCCGCGTCGCGAAGCTCCTGGACGAGGCCCTCGTCGTTGCCCAACACGGCGGAAGCATGATGACCGAGGCCGATGATGACCGCCCCGGTCAGCGTCGCGCAGTCCACCATCGCGGCAGGGGCGAGACGCGAACCGTACGCCAGGGCGTCGGCGAGGATGAGCCGCCCCTCGGCGTCCGTGTTGATGACCTCCACGGTCTTTCCCGCGAGCGTGTGAATGACGTCGCCGGGCTTCACGGCCTTGCCGGACGGCAAGTTCTCGGAAGAAGGCACGATGCCCACCACGTTGGCCTTCACCCCGAGCTCGGTGAGCGCCTTCATCGAGGCGATCACCGCGGCGCCGCCCGACATGTCGAACTTCATCTCCTCCATTCCACCCGGCGGCTTCAGGGAGATGCCCCCCGCATCGAACGTGAGCCCCTTCCCCACCAGCACCAGAGGCGGCTCTCCCTCCGCTCCCCCCCGGTACTCCATGACGATGAGGCAAGCTTCCTCCTCCGAGCCGCTGGACACCGTCAGGATGGCGTTCATCCCCTCTTCGCGCATCCGTGCTTCGTCGAAGACCGTCACCTCGAAGCCGGCCTCTGCCCCGACACGCTCCGCTTCCGCCGCGAGATGGGAGGGCGTGGCCACGTTCCCGGGCCGCGCCTGTAGCGTCCGCGCGAAGTTCTCCGCTGCCGCGATGACGGCTCCGGCAGCCGCCCCCCGGGCGAGCAGGTCGGCGTCTCCGTCTCCGAACAGATCGACCGAAGCCACCTCGACCGGCGGCGTGTCGTCGTCACCGGAGGTCTTCAGCTCCCGGAACGACCAGGCCGCCAACATGGCGCCTTCCGCCGCCGCCTGGGCGAGAAGGGCGTCATCGACACGCCCCGCGCCGTCCAACCAGGCCGAGAGGCTCGTGCGATGGAGCTCTTCGGCAACCCGCACCGCCCGCCCCAGGACGCGGCGCACGATCTCCGCGTCGATCTTCTCGGCCTTGCCGCAGCCGATCAGCAAGACCCGTTCCGGACCTCCGTCCGGGCCGTACAGGAGGACCCGCTCGTCCAACCGGCCCTGCAGGTCTCCGGCGGCGAGGACGCGCGTGACCGCTCCTCCGAGGTGCGCGTCGAGCCGTGCCAGGAACCCGACCGGCTCGAGTGTGCCTTCGGCCACCGGCACGGCCAGCAACGGAGTCGTCCCGGCGAGCGGATCGGCATCGATGTAACGGACCTGCATGGATGGGGTCTCCGGGCAGAAGAATCGGAGACGCGTCACGCGAACGCGCCCCCCACGTCTTGTCGAATGAGTGTCGATGTGCCGGCGGGGCAACGTGGAGAGGCCGGAAGTTATTCCAAGTCTCGCGGGCCCGGCAAGACGACGTCCTCCCCCGAATCCGGCCTGCGGACCGGCCGCTCGCGTCTCCTCGGGTGCCGGGTGGGGCGAACGGGGGCGGACGCGGGCAGATCGCACGATGTCTCGCGGATCAGGTGATCGACCACGGAGCTCAACTCACCCGTGCGCTCGAACACCGCCCGCTGTCGGCTGGCGCTCGAGCCTTCGGAGAGGATCGTCGACACGTACTCGACCTGCTCGCGCGAGCCCAGCTCGTCCAGAACATCGTCCAGGAAGACGCCGACGAGCTCGTCGATCAGCCGGCGCAGGGGAACTTCGCCCTGCTGGCCGAGGTCGATGAGCTTGCCGTCCAGACCGTAACGCACGGCGCGCCACTTGTTCTCGGACAGGAGCGTGAGAGGGTAGGATCGGAACGTGAGGTTGTCGCACCTCAGCTTCCAGAGCTTGGCGACGATGGCCTGGAAGAGCGCGGCGATGGTGACGGCCTCGTCCACCCGAGTGCACATGTCGCAGACGCGGAACTCGAGCGTCGGATAGAAGTGCGAGGGTCTGAGATCCCACCAGATCTTGGACGGGTCCTCGATCGCCTTGCCCCGCACGAGTGTCGAGATCAGGTATTCGTAGTCGGCCCAGGTCTCGAAGTCCGGCGGCGTGCCGGTCCTGGGGAAGTTGCGCCACTGGACGCTGCGGTAGGACTGGAGCCCCGTGTCGCGGCCCATCCAGAAGGGGGAGCTCGCCGACAGCGCCAGGACATGGGGCATGAAGTAGCGGGCGATCCGCATCGTGTGGATCAGAAACTCACGATCCTCGATTCCGATGTGCACGTGGAGCCCGAACACGAGGTTCTTGCGTGCGAGGTCCTGGAGATCGGCCTCGATGCCCAGGTATCGCTCCAGCGGCGTGATCTGCTGATCGATCCACGAGGAGAACGGGTGCGTGCCCGAGGCCATGATTCGGAGACCGCGCTGGCCCGCGAGGTCGCTGACCACGCGTCTCAGACGGATCATCTCGCGGCGGGCCTCCTGCACCGTCTCGCATACGCAGCTGCCCACCTCCACGGTGGACTGGTGCAGCTCGGGCTTCACGCCCGCGATCTTCACGCGGCCCCCCTCGAGCACATGCGTGATGTAGGAGCAGAGCTCGCGGGTGCGGGGATCGACGATCTGGTATTCTTCCTCGATCCCGATCGTCAACGACGGGGCCTTCATGCGACCTCCCGCAGCCGGGTTCCCGGAGGCTCGACCGGGCAGGCCCTCGGTGAGGGGTCGGCGGATGTTCTGAATATAACCCCGAGGCGCGGAGGCGCACGCTACGGCCTCGGGGTCACGGATGAGTGCATACCGCAGCGTTCAGACCCGAATCAGGTCATCGGTGACACATTAATTGGATCGACTCAAGTTGTTGTCATTTATTGTTTTATTTATAGAAATCGAACAAACTGGATCGTGGAATATTCCCCGAAATCGCTTCTTCTCGAACCCTCGATCGGAGCCGATCCAGGTCGGGCGGCGCACCCACGACGGCCTCTTGCATCGGCATGATCTTCGGTTTATGTTCGGGTAAGGTCACGGCACACGGCGGCAAGCCGGCGTGCTCCCGACTCAGGTCCTCGGTGCCCGACACAGCTCGTCGGCGTGGGTGGTGGTCGCTCATCGGAGTGACAGGGTGGCAGGGTCGTTCGCTCGGACTCAGCGTGCCGGTGCCGGGGACCGTCCTTCTTTCCGCATCTCTTCCCATCCGGCCATGTCCGAGTCCCGCTCAAGCGCGCATGGTTTTCCCACCCACCCGGGCAAAGGGTGGGCTCTGGACACCTGGGCCGGAGGCCACGGAGCGCACGCGACATTTCCCGCCGCTCCGACCACCTCGCACTCCCGGGGAAGTCGACGGGCGTTGTGCCTCTGGCTCCCCACGTTCGAGCTCCGTCTCGAGCTGGTTCGGTACCCGGAGCTGGACAGCACGTCCGTGGCCCTCCTCTCACCCGGAGAGACCGTGCGCCGAACCATCTGGCAAGTCTCGGAAAGAGCCTGGGAAGGGGGTGTCCGGCCGGGTCAGCTCATCTCCCAGGCGGTCTCGCTCTGCCCTTCCCTCACGCTCCTCGAGCCCGACCCCGCCCACTACGAGGTCGCCACCGAGGCCATGCTCGAGTCTCTCACCGAGCTGACGCCCGTGGTCGAGCCCGCAGGACGTGGGCGGGTCTTCCTGGGCATGGACGGGTTCGAGCGTCTCTTCGGCTCGCCGATTCGCCAGGCGGAGCGGGCGCTCCGCTGCCTCTTCCAGGTTTTCCCTCCACCATTGGTAGCGGCCACCCGGGCCGGCATGGCTCCGGGAAAGTTCGGCGCCTGGGTCGCGGCCGCGTCCGGGCGGGCGGGAGAGCCCGTCCTGATCTCCGAGGAGCGGATGAGCGACTTTCTGGCCGGCTGTCCCGTCGGCGTGCTCCCCGTGGATCCCCTGGTAGTCCAACGTCTGGAGCGGCTGGGCGTCTCCACCCTCGGCGAGCTTCGGCACCTGCCCGAGCCCGCCCTGGCGGCCCAGTTCGGGGAGGAAGGCCGAGCGGCCCTGGCCTGGGCTACCGGCCGACGCATCGATCCAGTGCGTCCCTGGCACCGTCCTCGTCCCATTCGCGTCTCCCTGGACTTCCCCACTCCCGTAGGTCTCACGGATACCCTCCACGTCGCCCTGGACCGCCTGGTGGAGCGAGCTTTGTCCCGTCCTGCCCGGCGGGGTCGGAGCATCGCGGGCGCACGGATGGGGGCACGCATGGAAGGAGGCGGCTCGTGGGTCGTGGAGGTCATCCTCCGGGAGTCCTCCTCGGAACGAGAGCGGATCGCGTCCCCCCTCCGGGCCAAGATGAGCCTTTCTCCCCCGCCCAGGGCCGTGGAGACGCTCTTTCTGGAGTTCTCCCAGTTCGGAGCGTCCTCGGCCCAGAAAAGTCTCTTCGACCGAAAGAACAGGTCGGGCCGCACTTCGGGAGGTCGGGACCTGGCCCGGGGAGAGGTTCCCCCTTCCCTCAGGGACGCGGTGAAGGAGCTGAAGCTCAGGCTGGGACACTCCCCTCTGTATCGGGTGGTCGAAGTCGATCCCTGGTCCCGGATTCCCGAGCGCCGGCACGCCCTCTTGAGCTTCGATCCATGAGTGACGAGCCCCGTCTGATCCCCCTGGGAAGGCCACACGCCGTGGACGTCCGCACCGACGAGGGCGGCGAGCCGCTCTACGTACGTTTTCCGGGACGTCCCTCCAGGCATGTGGACGTCGTACGGGAACGCTGGCGCATCGACGACGAGTGGTGGCGCCTACCCATCTCCCGCGACTACCGTACCGTCGTCCTGGACGACGGACGCTCCGTGACCCTCTACCACGATCTCCTGGACGGACGCTGGTATGCCCAGAAGAGCTGAGCGCTCGGACCCCCTCGTCACGCGCATCGAGCCGCTGCGGCCCCGAGGGCTCCGCGTCCGCATCCATCTGGACCGGGGCGACCCCATCGAGGTGTCCCTGGAAGCCCTCGAGCGGAGTCGCCTGGGTGTCGGGGATCCCCTCGCCTCGAATCGCCGACATCATCTTCTGAACGACGACGCCGACATCCAGGTGCGTGAAGCCGCGCTCTCCCTTCTCTCCTGGCGCGCCCGCACGCGTGCCGAGCTCCGTCGTCGCCTTCTCTCCAAGGGGTTTCGGCCCTCCCGCGTCGACCCGTGCCTGGAACGCCTCCAGGAGAAGGGGCTCCTGGACGACGCGGCCGTCTCGGCCGCTTTCGTCCGTGACCGCCTGCGCCACCGCCCACGCGGCCGGGCACGCCTCTCGTCGGAGCTGCGCGCCAAGGGTGTCGACCCGGCCGTGGCCCAACGCGCCGTGGACCGGGTCCTGACCGAAGAAGATCTCACGGATACCGCCTTGGCCCACCGTGCCGCGCAAGATTGGCTGGCTCGGCAGAGTCCCGGCGTCCTTCGAACGCTGGCGAGCAGCGAGCGCCACGCCGAAGGCGAAAAAGCCCGAAGGCGGCTCTACGGCTACCTGGCCCGGCGCGGGTTTCGTGGCCAAGCGTTGACCCGGGCGTTGGATGGGGCGCTGCGGCGGGCCCGGGAAGCCATCGAGCCCGACGGAGACGACGGTCGCCACGGATATTGACCGACCGGTCGGTCAGCATTAGGATCTCCGGTATGGACGACGATCTGAGCACTCGCACACGCATCCTCCAGGCCGCCGTGGAGCTCATGGGCCGCGAAGGGCCGGATCGGTTCACCGCGTCGGCGCTCGCACGCGAGGTCGGGGTCAGCAAGGCGACGCTCTTCCACCACTTCGACAGCCTGGACGAGATCCCGTTGGCCGCGCTGGAGGAGATCTTCTTCCAGTTCATCGGAGAGATGACCGGCGGAGAGGCTTCCCTCTCCGAGCGCCTGGACGACTTCGGCCGCGAGATGCGCGTCTGGGTCGACGACGAGCGATTCCTCCACGCCTACTTCGTGTTCTTCATCAAGGGGATGTTCGACGCGCGCTTCAGGGAACGCCTCGCCCACGGCGCGTTCGAGCTGCACCGCCGTACGATGGACGCGCTGGCCCCGGAGCTGGGACCGAACGAGGATCCCGAGGTCGCATCCCGAATGGTCGAGGTCATGCTCGACGGTCTGGCTCTTCATCACCTGGCCATGGGAGACCACGAGATGCTCGATCGCGCCTGGAAACGTTTCACCGAGCTGCTCCTGGCGGCTCAACACAGCGAGGAACCCACGTGACGCGTATCCGCATTCCCGAGATCGAGCGAGCGCGGCGCGGCCTGTTCCGCACCGCGACTCTCCTGAGCGCCATGGCCGCCTTCGCCACCCCCCTCCGCGCCCAGACCGCCAAGGAGATCGTGGACCGGGTGGACCGCCTCATGCGTGGAAGCTCGAGCCACGGAAAGGTCGAGATGCAGATCAAGACCGAGCACTGGTCACGTACGCTCTCCATGGAGGTCTGGTCGCTCGGCACGGAGTATTCGCTCGTGCGGGTCACCGCTCCGCCCCGCGAGGCGGGGACGGCCACGCTCAAGGCCGGTCAGGAGGTTTGGAACTACCTACCGCGGGTCGACCGGACCATCAAGGTCCCGCCCTCGCTCATGATGGGCTCCTGGATGGGCTCCCACTTCACCAACGACGATCTGGTGAAGGAAAGTCGGATGGTGGACGACTACGACATCTCGATCTCGTTCCAGGGGAAGCGCGACGGTGTCGACGTGTGGGAGTTCAACCTCACGCCGAAGCCGGAGGCGGCCGTCGTGTGGGGGCGGGTCGTCGAGCAGGTGCGAAAGGACGACCTCATGCCCACGTGGGTACGCTACTACGACGAGGACGGGACGCTGGTGCGCACGATGACGTTCTCGGACTACGAGCGCATGGGGGGCCGGCTCGTCCCGGCGAGGATGAAGGTCGTGCCCACGGACAAGCCCGACGAGAGCACGACGCTGATCTATCACGAGCTGGAGTTCGACGTCCCGCTCAGCAAGGACTTCTTCAGCTTGCGGAACCTGAGAGCCAAGGGGAGCTGACATGCGAGGTCGGGAGGCGGTGTGGTGGCGGGTCGCGTGGCGCAACCTGTGGCGCAACCGCGGGCGGACCCTGGTCACGGCTTCGGCCCTGGCCTTCGGCTACCTCGCCGCCGTCGTGATGGTGGGGCTCGACGACGGCATGAGCGCCGAGCTCGTGGAGAACGGTACGCGCCTGATCAGCGGCCAGATGCAGGTCCACGCGGCCGACTATCTGCCCGATCGCAACATGCAGCACACGATCGGCGGAGACTCGGGCACGGACGTCCAGGCCCTCCTCGCCCGGGTCGATTCCGATCCCGACGTGGTCGCCGCCGCGCCCCGCCTGTACGGAGGAGGCCTCGTATCGGCTGGAGAGCGCACCGAGGCGGGCCTTCTCATGGGGATCGACCCCGAGCGCGAGCCGAAGGTCACGACGCTGCTGTCCACGATGGACGGGCGCATTCCACGCTCCGGTGCCCACGAGGTGGCGCTCGGCTCGGAGATGGCGCGGCAGCTCCAGGTGAAGCTGGGCGATGAGATCGTCCTCGTCGCGCCCGCGGCCGACGGATCCCTCGGCAACGACCTCTACACCCTGGCGGGGATCTTCCACTCGGGCACCCCCGGCATCGATGCTTCCTACGCCGTCCTCCCGCTCCCCGACCTCCAGACGCTGATGGTCATGGGACCGGACCGGATCCACGAGGTGGCCATCGACGTGGGACGCCCCTGGGACATCGACGCCATCGCGGCGCGTCTGGGGCAGCGGCTGGCGGGGAGCGGGCCTCCGGTGCAGGTGCGCTCGTGGAGGCAGCTCCGTCCCGAGCTCGCGCAGTCCGTGGACCTCATGGACTCCATGAACTTCCTCATCGTCATCATCATCTTCGGCATGGCCGTCTTCGGAGTGGCCAACACGATGATCATCGGCACCTTCGAGCGTAAGAAGGAGTTCGCCGTCGTCAGGGCGCTGGGAACGACCCCGATGGGCGTGGGCCGGACCGTGGTCTACGAGGGGATCGCGCTCGGTGCCCTCGCGCTCGTGGCCGGTGCGCTCATCACGGCACCGGTGATGTGGTGGTGGCACACGTCCCCGCCGGATCTGAGCTCCTTCGTGGGCAGCTTCTCGTGGAGCGGCTCGCAATGGCGCCCGATCCTCCGGGTCGAGTATTCCGTGAAGACGCCCATCGTGAGCGCGGTGGCGCTCTTCCTCACCTCCGTGTTCGCGGCCGTATATCCGGCATGGAAAGCCACGCGGGTCCCCCCCGCCGACGCCCTGGCGGACCGATGAAGATCCACGCCCTCCTTCTGCTCTCCCTGCGGAGCGTGGGTCGCAACGTGCGCCGCAGCGCGCTGACCGCCGCGGCCATGGCGCTCGGTCTCATGCTCCTGATCTTCTCGCGATCGATCGCGGAGGGCGGCCACGAGCAGTGGATCGAGTCCGCGATGCGCCTCGGAACGGGTCACGTGGCCATCCAGGCCCCAGACTACCTGGAGACCGCCAGGCTCGAGCATCGCCTCGATTCGGCCGAGGTGAGGACGGTCGAGCAGGCGCTCGGAGCCGCGGACGTGGCACCCAAGATTCAGACATGGGCACCCCGGCTTACCGTGAGCGGGCTCGCCAGCTCGGCCGCATCGGCCGTACCGGTGAGCATCGAAGGCGTGGATCCCGCACGGGAGCGCGTCTTCTCCACCCTTCCGGATCACATCGTGGAGGGCCGGTACCTCGAGCCCGAAGACCGCCTCAGAGCCTTCATCGGCGACGCGCTGGCCCGGCGCCTGAACCTGAAGATCGGCGACCGTTTCGTCCTGACCGCACAGACCGCTTCGGGCGAGGTGGAGGGCCAGATGATGCGCGTAGCCGGCACCTTCCACACCGGAATCCAGGAGATGGACGAAGGCGTGATCCACGTGCCGATCCGGACGGCACGACGGTGGCTGGGCGTGCCCGGAGCCGCGACCACGGTGGCGGTGCTTCTCCGGAACTCCCGGGAGACCCATGCCATGGTCCGGCTGCTCGACGGCAAGCTCGACCACCATGAGGGCATCCGCGTCCTCGGCTGGCGCCAAGCGTCACCCGAGATGGACTCCGCGGTCCGGATCGACGACTACGGCGACTACGTCTTCCACACGATCCTCTTCGCCATCATCGCCCTGGCCATCCTCAACGCGGTCATGATGTCGGTCCTGGGCCGCAAGAGGGAGTTCGGCATTCTCCAGGCGCTCGGCCTCACCGGCGGGGAGACCGGGATGGTGGTCCTGGGCGAGGGGCTCTTCCTCACGGCCGCGGCCGGGCTGGCGGGCATGCTCCTCGGATTCGCGTTCACGTGGGGCTTCTTCCGGCACGGCATCGATTTCGGCTCGTTCATGGAAGGCATGACCGCCTCCGGCGGGGTCATCAACCCCGTGATCGTGCCGATCTTCCGCGCCCAGCAGGTCATGCTCTCCGTCGTGTCGATTCTCGTCATCGGCACGCTCGCGTCTCTCTATCCGGCCTTCCGCGCGTCGAAGCTCGACGTGGCGGAGGCGATGAAATTCGAACAATGAGCCAAGCCGACGGATCCGCGGTCCGCACCGAAGACGTGTGGAAGATCTATCCCCAGGAGCCCAGCCCGGTCGAGGCCGTGCGAGGACTGACGCTGGGCATCGAGCCCGGGGACTTCGTGGCGATGGCCGGGCCCTCGGGCTCGGGCAAGACGACCGTGCTCAACCTCCTGGGCGCCCTGACGCGCCCCACGCGGGGCAAGGTATGGGTGGGGGGTGAGGAGCTTACGGCGCTCAACCCGAAGCAGCTCGCTCGTCTCCGGCTGGAGCGGATCGGCTTCGTGTTCCAAGCCTACAACCTGCTTCCCGTGCTGACGGCCCTCGAGAACGCCGAGTTCACGCTCCTGCTGCGCGGCGTGCCGGTCGAGGAGCGGCGTCGAAAGGTCCGTGCCCTCTTCGAGGAGATCGGGCTGGGTGAGCTGGGCGACCGCCGTCCGGGGAAGCTCTCCGGGGGCCAGCAGCAGCGGGTGGCGGTCGCCAGAGCCGTCGTGGGCGAGCCGGCTCTCGTTCTGGCCGACGAGCCCACGGCCAACCTGGATTCGGTCAGCTCCGATGCGCTCCTGGACGTGATGGAGCGCCTCAATCGGGAGCACGGAACGACGTTCGTGTTCTCGACCCACGATCCCCGCGTGATGGAGCGCGCCCGGCGCCTGATCCGGCTCGTGGATGGACGAATCGCCTCGGACGAGCGGCGCGCGCCGGCCTCGGTCGGATCGTGACCCGAGCGGCATTCGGGGCGACCGCGGCTCTCGCGGTGCTGGCCACGCTCCCCGGTGCGGGAGCCGCCCAGTCCCTGGACGTCTCCGGCTACGCTCTGGGCGTGGTCACCCGTGCGCGCGCCGGTGACCTGGGACCGGGCGGCACGTCGTGGCTCGGACGGGGCCGTCTCATGGCCACGTGGAATCTGGGACCGTTCTCCCTCGAGGCGGCCTACGAGCATCTGCTGCAGCGCACGCCGCCGGGAGGCGGCTTCGCCATCACCACGCCGGGAGGGACCGCATCGTCCGGGGCCGGTGATTGGCTGGGCGTGGACTGGACCGTGCGAGAGACCTCGCGAACGTCGTGGCGCCAACGCTTCGACAGGCTCGCCCTCCACGTCGACGCGGGTCCGGTGGAAGTCGTGGCGGGCCGCCAGGCCATCTCCTGGGCGACCACGCTCTATCTCACGCCCGCGGACCCGTTCTCTCCCTTCGACCCCTCGGACCCGTTCCGGGAGTACCGGGGAGGGGTCGATGCCCTGCGCGTGCGCTATTCCGCGGGCGCCTTCTCCGAGCTGGAGGCGGTGGTCCGACCCGCCCGCACGCCTTTCGGCACGACCCTCACCGCGTTGGCCAGGGGGCAGACGGCCGTGGGCAGCTGGTCGCTGGGCGCGTGGGGCGGGATGCTTCATGACGAGGCGGCCGGTGCGGTGTTCGCCACGGGCGCGGTCGGTGCCAACGCCGTGCGCGGCGAGGTGGAGGTAAGGAAGGCCCCGACGGGGGGAGCCACGGCTCGAGGCGCCGTCGGGGTGGACCGCCGTTTCTCCGTAGCCGGCCGAGACCTGTACGGTGTGGCCGAGCTTCAGGTGGACGGTCTCGGCGCGGCCTCGGCGGACGGCCTTCCCGCGGTGCTCGCATCCAAGCCGTTCGCGCGCGGTGAGATGCAGGTTCTCGGGCGCACCGAGGCGGCGATCCAGGCCTCCTACCAGGTCCATCCTCTGGTGGAGGTGGACCTGATGGGGCTCACCGACCTGTCCGACGGGAGCCTCCTCGTGGCGCCGGGCGCCTCATGGTCGGCCACTGCGGCGGCGACCGTGCGACTGGGGCTCTTCAAGGGCTTCGGACACGGAACGTACGATCCCCTGCATCCGGGATCCGAGTATGGATCCGTCCCGGGAATCGTCTACCTGTCCCTTTCGTGGTTCTTCTGATCCGGCCTGCTGATCGGGCGGCGCCGGGTGAATCTTTCGAGGCCCGCGCGACGTAGAAGGACTCAAAGGAGGGAGCATGGCCAAGAACCGCCGCCAACACGCGCCAAGGGACCGGAAGCGTCCATTCAAGATGCCCGATCCCCCGTGCACGCCGAAGCCACCTCGCGTGCCCCCACCCCCCCGCCCCGCCGACCCGGGATGCTGGACGGGTCCGGATCCCCTCGAGCTCCTCAAGCGTCTCGGGGGAAAGAAGTAGGTCGCCCCACGGGGCCACTCGGCTGACGACGGCGCGGTCGTCGTGGGCGAGTATTGGGTGACCGAGCGGAGGGGGAAGCACGCGGAAGACGGTGGGAGCCCAACGAGCGAGCGACGACCGCGACGCCGTCAGCCGTCCTCGACTCCCTCCTTGCCGACCTCGTTCTCGACCACGAAGCGCGTCAATCCCGCCACGGTGCGGATGCGCAGCTTCGACATGACGCGCTCCCGGTGCGTTTCGACCGTGCGGGGGCTGATGCCGAACTCCTCGGCGATCTCCCGGTTCGTGCGCCCGTCGGCCACGCGGACGAGCACTTCACGCTCCCGCGCCGTGAGCTGCTCGAGCCTGGTGCGCTGCTGCTCCCGCTCGAGCTCTTCGCGGAGGGCGACCCCGAGCTGGTGAGTGACGCGCTCCGTGAAGTACTCCTTGCCGACATGGACCGACTCGACCGCCTCCCGCAGCTCCCCCGGGCCCACGTCCTTGAGGATATAGCCGTCGGCGCCGGAACGCACCGCCTCGAGCACGTATTCGGGGTTGTCGTGCATGGACAGGATCAGGATCGCGACTTCGGACCCCTCGGCCCTCAGCTCTCGCGCGACCTCGAGTCCCGTCTTGCCAGGCATGGAGATGTCGAGCACGAGCAGGTTCGGCGACACCTCCCGCAGGAGCTCGAGAACGCCGGTGCCGTCCGAGGCCTCGCCCACGACCTCCAGATTCGGGATGCGCTCGAGCACGTGCCGGATGCCTTGTCGAACGACCGAATGGTCGTCCGCGATGACGACGCGGATCTGCTCTTCACTCACGGGTCACCTCTCGT
Organism: uncultured Gemmatimonadaceae bacterium; assembly: GCA_964630935.1. Taxonomy (GTDB): domain Bacteria; phylum Gemmatimonadota; class Gemmatimonadetes; order Longimicrobiales; family Gaopeijiaceae; genus SZUA-318. The sequence goes on from CAZVYM010000005.1 coordinate 63,022, forward strand.
TCGCCGGCGACCACCGGCACCCAGACGTGCACTCTCGCCCCTCCCTCGGGAGCATTCTTCAGCTCGAACCCACCCCCGACCCGCGTGATCCGTTCCCGAATGCCCGCCAAGCCGCCCCGCGCACGGTGGAGCGAGGCCGACTCCTTTTCGGGAAAACCTATCCCGTCGTCCGACACCGTCAGATGCACCTCGTCGCCGGTCGCCTCCACCTTCACGTCCACGCGCGTACACTCGCCATGTCGGATGGCGTTGGCCAGAGCTTCTTGAAGCGTACGGTAGAGGGCGAGCTCCGCTCCCTCGCCCATCATCGGCAGCACGGGCGGCATGTCGAAGACGATCTGGAGGAGGCCATGGCCGCCGAAATCCCGGCCGAGGGCCCGTAGCGCGGGGAGCAGTCCGAGATCGTCCAACGCCGTCGGACGGAGGTTCCGGATCACGCTTCGGATGCTCTGGATTCCCGCGCTCACCAGAGACCGCGCGCGATCCAGGGCATCAGCCATGGTCTCGTCCCCCTGCTCGCGCAGGACTCCGAGCTGCATGTTGACCGCCGCGAGCACCTGGGCCGTCTCGTCGTGCAGCTCGCGAGAGAGGCGCTCCCGCTCGTCCTCGTGCTGGCGGACCATGAGGGCCTGCAGGCGCTCCAGCTCGTCGGTTCTCGCCGCGAGATTCCGGTAGAGATCCTCGTTCTCCAATGCCGCACCGACCTGCTGGCCGAAGGCCACGAGGAAGGGAGCGTCCAGAGCGGTGAACGGGTCACGTGCCTCGCCCACCACCACCAGGGCGCCCGCTACCTCTTCGCCCCGGAGCACCGGCAGGGCTGCGGCATAGGGATGGCCCCACCGGGATCCGCTCCCACCGACGGGCTCCTGAATCACCTCGGGGACTCCCGTGGCCCGAACCCGATCGACCGCCCGCATCGCGGCGTTGGGCGGTCGCTCGTACGGCCACAGGGTGCAGACCCCCGCCCCGTGCACGAACCCGCCTTCCGATCCGCTTGCCAGAAAGAGGGCCGAGCCGTGGACGCCCCGAAGGCCGAGCGCGCGTCGCAGAACGGCCTCGGGCACGCTCTCCTTGCTCCTCCCCCGATCCTGCAACTCTCCAGAGAGAGCGGTGAGCGTACGCAGCCCCTGGTCCAGATCTTCGAGGACCAGAAAGAGGATTCCGAGGCCCATCCCGAGCTCGAACAGGACGTCGAGGTAGTAGCTCCACGGGGTCCACACGCCCCATGCCCGCAAGAACGGATAGTCCAGGTGGTGCAACGCCCAGAGCGTGAGCGTGACCGTGAGCAAGCGGGCCGCCGGCGACCGCACTTCGCGATCGTAACGGAAGAGCACCCAGGCCGTCCAAGCCGTCGCGGCGCTGAGGAAGACGACCGCGGGCCCCGCCGCCAACAGGAAGTTGTCGAGACGGTAGATGGCCACGTACGACCACGCCGGGGGGAAGAGCGTCCACAACAGGTAGGCCGGCTTCCAGGCCGCCTGGCGCGAGAAGACCAGCGCCGCCCACAGGAGCGCCAACGCGGTCCATCCCGTCGTCACCTGGTGCCAATAGAGCCATCCCGACGAGCCCGTGTAGAGGAAGCTGATGATGGCGACCAGACGAGTTCCGTACAGCAGCCACGCCACGGCCCACCAGCCGAAGTACGGTTTCTGGTAGCGCTGGTACAGGAAGAGACAGACGACGGCCAGCCCCAGCGTCACGATGGCCTGGAGATATGCCGGTGCCAGCTCACCCACGGCTGCGGCGGGGATGGAGAGGTTCATGGGCCGGAAAGATCCATGGAGGCCCGCCCCGTCGCAACGTGCCTTGCCTGCGGGGGATTCCCCGACGATCGTCGTAAGGGGAACCCCGACAGAGACCTTCCGCGCACAAAAAGTACCTTTGTGGTGGTCGATACGTATCTTTCAGGAAGGCCCGCCGCGGGGTCGGCGGTCGGCCAGGTCCTTTCCTTCACATGGAGACCCGACGCATGAGCTTCGCCCCGGCTGCCGCGCCTCCGGCCTTGTTCGCGGATCGTGTCTATCGCCTGGGCACCGAGGAAGCGTTCAAGCTCGGTGCGATCATTCGCGAGGTCGAGTCCGAGGGGCACGCGGTCATCCGCTGCAACCTCGGCCAACCCGACTTCCCGCTCCCCAAGCACATCGTTCGCGCGGTCCAGCGAGCGCTCGACCGCGGGCTCACGACGTATTGCGACCCGCAGGGCATCCCGGAGCTGCGCGCGGCCATCGCCCGGTCCGTCGGTGAGAAGCGGGGCCTCGACATCGATCCGGAGCGGGTGGTGGTCTACCCCGGCGGACGGCCGCCCATCCCCTTCGCGCACATCGCCTACTGTGAAGCGGGTGTGGAGGTGATCTACCCGTCGCCCGGATATCCGCTCTTCGAGTCGTTCATCCCCTACATGAGGGCGAAGCCGGTTCCCGTCATCCTTCGGGAGGAGCACGGATTCGGGCTGACGAGGGCCGAGCTCGAGCCGCTTCTGAGCGAGCGCACCAAGCTGATCTTCCTCAATTTCCCGTCCAATCCGACGGGAGGAGTGGCGACGCTCGCCCAGTTGGAGGAGTTGGCCGACCTGATCCTGAGCAAGACCTCGGACATGGTGCGCGTCTACTCCGACGAAGCCTACGAAGCCATCGTCTTCGACGGCGAGCAGCATCTTTCGATCGCCTCGCTTCCCGGCATGGAGACCCGCACCATCATCGCCTCCGGGGTGTCGAAAACGTATTCGTGGACAGGGGGCCGGGTCGGTTGGGCCGTCTATCCGACGGTCGAGGAAGCGCTGGTCCACCGGAACCTCAACGTGAACTACTTCGCTTCGATCCCCCCCTACAACCAGTGGGGCGCCATCGAAGCGCTGGAATCTCCGGAAAGCCTGGTCGCCATCCATGAGATGGTGGAGGCCTTCCAGCGGCGCCGCGATCTCGTGGTCGCCGGGCTCAACGAGATCGACGGTGTACGATGTCTCGAGCCGAAGGGGGCGTTCTACGCCTTCCCGAACGTGGCAGGAGCCGTGGAGCGCCTCGGAGCCATCGATGCCTACGAGGCGCTTCCCGCAAACGTGCGCGAGCGTTCCAGCCCGGCCACGCTCTTCCAGCTCTTCCTCCTGTACCGCTACCACGTGGCCACCATGGATCGCCGCTCGTTCAGCACTCTGGGGAGCGAGGGACAGCACTTCCTGCGCATCTCGATCGCGAACAGCGACGCGGAGTTGGCCGAGGCCGTGAGCCGCATGGCGGAGGCCGCTCAGGACGAGGACGGATTCCAGGACTTCATCGCGTCGGGCCGTCGCTTCACCTTGTGAGATGAGCGGCACGCTCGTCTGCAGGCCGCGGAGCCGGAGCGGGGCGAGTGGGGCCCATACCGCAGAACCAGCCGAAGGGAGCAGCACCCATGAGTCGTGAGTTCGGCCCGCGCAGGGCGGAGTGGATCGTCGTGGACGACGCGGGAACGAATGTGGTCTCCGACGAGACCGTGGCGCATCTCGAGTACTACGACCTGGTCTACCGGACTTTGTGCGCCATTCTCTTCAACTTCGCCCAATCCGGGCATCCCGGCGGCTCGATCTCGTCCGGACGCATCGTGACCGGCGTGTTGTTCGACGCCATGGACTACGACATCGGCGATCCGATTCGCAGGGATGCCGACGTCATCTCGTATGCGGCCGGGCACAAGGCCACGGGCCTCTACGCGATGTGGGCCCTGCGTGACGAGGTCGTCCGGATCGCGCGGAGCGACCTGCTTCCCAGCGACGTGCGTCACCGTTTGCGCCTGGAGGACCTGTTGGGCTTCCGGCGCAATCCCACGACGTTCACCCCGCTCTTCCGCGAGTTCGGCTCCAAGCCGCTCGACGGACACCCCACGCCGGCCACGCCGTTCGTCCGTCTCGCCACCGGGGCTTCCGGGGTCGGAATGGGCAGCTCCCTCGGACTCGCCTACGCGCTGGCGGACTACTACGGGACCGACGCGCCGCGGGTCCACATCATCGAGGGCGAGGGCGGGCTCACCCCCGGCAGGGCCTACGAGGCGGTCGCCAGCGCGGGCACGTCCGGCCTCTCCAACGTGATCTGCCACCTGGACTGGAACCAGGCCGCCATCGACTCGAATCGCGTCACGCGCGAGGGAACGGCTCGGGGCGAATACGTCCAGTGGGATCCCATGGAGTTCTTCTACCTCCATGACTGGAACGTCGTGGAGGTCCCCGACGGATTCGACTTCAAGCTGGTGCTCGCGGCCCAGCGCCGCGCTCTGGCCATGGACAACGGGCAGCCCACGGCCGTCGTATACCGGACGGAAAAAGGCTGGCGCTACGGCATCACCGGCAAGAAGTCCCACGGGGGCGGTCACAAGCTCTGCAGCCCGGAGTACTTCGAGGCCGTGGAGCCGCTGTTCGGAAGGCACGCCCCGGGTCTTCCGCATTGCGGCGGCAATGGCGTGAACGGCCAACGGTGTGCGGGCGCGCAGTACAAGGACCAGGCCGAGTCCTGCTACTGGCTCACCCTCGAGAAGGTGCGAAGGCTGCTCGAGAGCAACGGACCCATGTGCGACGAGGTGGCGGGTCGACTCGAGCGGGCTCGGGATCGCCTGGACGCGCGCGGTCGTTCCCCGCGTGAAGGGGCCCCCGACGTCGAGCGGGTCTTCGCCGCCGCGAAGCCGGACGAGCTCCCCGAGGAGCTGGCGCTCGAGCCCGGCAAATCGATCGCTCTACGAAAGCAATTGGGCAACGCCCTCGGCTACCTGAATCAGGCGAGCGGCGGCGCCATCCTGATCGCGGCCGCGGACCTTCTCGACTCCACCGCCGTGTCCGGCGCGGCGAAAGGCTTCCCCGAAGGCTACTTCCACTACCATGGGAACCCGGGAAGCCGCACCCTCTCGGCCGGCGGGATCTGCGAGGACGGGCTGTCCTGCATCCTCACGGGCGTGGCAGGCATGGGATTCCAGCTGGGGGCAGGCGCCTCCTACGGAGCGTTCATCGCACCCCTGGGCCACATCGCGGCGCGGCTGCACGCGATCGGCAACCAGATGCGCCGGGAGGTCGAAGGGAGCAACGCGCCCTATCGCCCCTATATCTGGATCTGCGGGCACGCCGGGATGAAGACGGGCGAGGACGGCCCGACCCACGCCGACCCGCAGGCGCTCCAGCTGCTTCAGGAGAACTTCGTTCCCGGGACGATGATCAGCCTGACCCCGTGGGACCCCCAGGAGGTCTGGCCGGTCCTGGCGGCCGCGCTCCGGGCGCGTCCCGCCTTGATCGCTCCATTCGTCACGCGGCCTTCGGAGGAGATCCTCGACCGTGAGAGGCTCGGCCTCGCACCGCCGGAGGCCGCGGCGACCGGTGTCTACCACCTCCGCGCCGCCCAGGGCGCCCGCGACGGCACTCTGGTGCTGCAGGGCTCCGAGGTCGCCTACGCGTTCGTCCAGGGTGCGCTCCCCATGCTCGACGCCGAGGGTGTGGACCTCGACGTCCTCTACGTGGCCAGCGCCGAGCTGTTCGACACCCTCGACGAGGCGAGGCGCGAGGAGATCCTACCCTCCGAGCAGACGCAGGAGGCCATGGGGATCTCCGGGTTCACGGTCCCGACCATGTACCGTTGGATCCGTTCCGAGCTCGGCCGAGCCCATACGCTGCATCCTTTCCGGGCGGGTCACTACCTGGGGAGCGGCTCGGGCGCGGCCGTCGTCCACCAGGCCGGCCTCGATGGAGAGGGACAGTACCGCGGGATCAAGGCCTATCTCGAGGCCCTGGCGCGGGAGCGCGCGCGCGGCTCGGTATCGGTAGGGTGAAGGACGGCGGCGGGCGGGGCCACGGCGTCCCGCCCGCTCCACGTCAGGCCCGGGTCGGCCGGAGCATCCCCGAATCGACCCACCGAGCACGCCTTGCCCGCGCATCCGCGCGGGTGCCCCCGCAGCATGTCTTCACGCACCCGCATTCCCGCCGTATTCCCGCCGTGCCCAGGTGCGCGATTTCGCGCGCGTGAACCGCGCAATCGCGCGCACTTTCGTGCTCGTGGGCCGCATACTCGACATAAGGTCATAATGATTATCTTATTGATATTAAACGATTTACACGTTATCAAGAATTCGGGGCACGGAGGTTGTACTTACTAAGGGCGAACGGAGGCACCGAACGAGAGACAACGGCCTCCACAACCTCAGGAGAGAACCATGAACGCCCCGACGACGCACTCGACAGAAGCCAGCGACAAGGCCCTGTCGCGGACCATTGGACTGCACGGTCGGGTGGCGGTCTTTTCGGCAATGGCGGGTGGCGTCGCTTCCGGCGGCGTGCTCGTCGCGGCCCTGACCCTCACCGGCCGTCTGAGCGGCCACGCGCTCTTCCTGAGCGCGACCGCCCTCTTCGTCGTGGGTGCCCTGCTCGGGCTGATCCACGGCGCGGTGCTCGGCTATTTCGGCCGCCCGGTCGAGACGGCTCCGAGCACCGCCCTCCGTCAACTCATCCTCGCCGGCCTTTACGCGGTGCCCGGCCTGGCCGTGGCCTGGCTGGTGTCGATCTGGGTCGCGATGACCCTCATCGCCTACTACACCGGTAAGATCGGCGCGCTGGTCGGCGTCGGGCTCGGTTGGGTCGCGGCTGCCGCCATCCTGGCGACCGCGGCGATCCAGATCCTGAGGGCCTTCCGGAATGCGCTCGCCCGCTGGCCGGAACGGCGGGCCGGGACCCTGCTGGTGGGTGCGACGTTCGCCGCCCTGCTCGTGACGTTCCTGGCCGACCGCCCCGAGCTCTGGGGTCTGCGCCTGCGCGTGACGGAGACGGGCGCCGTACTGCTGGCGATCTTCCTGACCCTCTGGGTGGCCGGCCCGATCATCACGATGGCGCTGCGTCTGGCCCGACAGCTCCCCACGGCGTGGCGCTCGTCCGGTTCCTCCGCAGGCACGTGGACGCTGACGGATCTCGTGATCGGTCTCGTCATCGGCGCCGTGGTGGGCCTGCTGGCGGTTCCCTTCACCGCCCCTGTCGCACCTTCCGTCACCTCGGCCTTCGCCGGCAACGTCATCGTCGGCGTGGGACAGGCCCTGGTCAACGAGGTGCTGCTGAGGCTCTTCATGATCTCGGCGCTCGCGTGGCTGCTCCTGCGGTGGCACCGCGTGCATCCCGACGAGGCCGCGGTGGGCTCCGTCGCCGCCGTCACGCTGCTCCAGGTGGGCCTCTACCTCCCCGGCGCGCTGGCCGTCGGCTTCCCGTCCTGGACGGGCACGGTCGCCTTCCTGGCCATCGCCGTGGCCCTTCCGGCGGCAGCCTTCGGGGTGCTCTTCTGGAAGCGCGGCTTCGCGACAGCCCTCGTCGCGGACGTGACCGCCCTCGTCGCGATCGCTCTCCTGGTTCCGTGACGGTGCGCTTCGAGACGGACCAGCGGGGCCCCGGGTTCACCCGGGGCCCCGCTTCTTGTGGCCGGAGGGCGGCATCCGACGCACGATTTGCGACGCGCAGAATGCGTGGCGCGAATCGGGGTGTATGTGGTTTTCTGACACCGTGCGCGAAATCGCGCGCAACCCCTTCTAAGCCCCTCGGCAGAAGGGTATCTTTAGTCGGATCTCAGTTCAGCACTTCCTCGCGTGGTCGCCGCCCAGGGGACGGCTCCACATGAGATGGATTGTGCGCCTGCGGGCCTTGCCGGTGCGGGGCAAGCTGCTCCTCACCGTCCTGGGCGCTGCGGTCGCGGTCTTGGGTGCTTCCACGTACCTCTCCTTCCGGTACTGGCAGCACGAGGCCTTGGCGTCCGCGGAACAGCAGGCGTTGCTTGCGGCATCCTCGACGCGGGCGACGGTGGAGTCCGCCCTCCGCCTGGGCAATCCCGAGCCGGCCCGCCACAGCCTCGAGCGTCTGCGCGAGGATGGGACCATCACGTCGGCGCGGGTCTACGGGTCCCATGGACAGATCCTCCTCTCCGCCGACCGCTACGAGGAAGGTCGGCGCGCCCCGTCCGTCTGGATCCCGGATCCTTCGGAGCTCTCGCGGAGCGGGATCGTCAAGACCGCCGACGACGGGACCTCCGTCCGAGCGTTCCTTCCCCTCTCGGTTCCCGAGCCCGCCGTGCTCGAGGTCGAGTTCTCGGTGGCCACGACCATGTCCGCGATGAAGCGCGGCGTCCGGCTGGGGATCGGCCTGATGGCCGGCTCGCTCCTGGCCGTCGCCATCATCGTCATGACGATGTTCGAGCGGGAAGTGGTGGCGCCCCTCCAGCGCATCGATGTTCTGCTCCGGACGGAGCGCGGACAGCACCTCCCCCCGGCCAACCGGGACGAGCTCCGTCACCTCGAGCACTCCGTCACGCGCCTCATCGAGCAGGAGAAGGCCGTTCAGGCGCGCGTCGATGCCAGGGAAGGCCTGGCTCAGGTCGGGGAGTTGGCCGCCGAGATGGCCCATGAATTCAAGCGGCCCCTGTCCTCGATCCGCACGGCGGTGGATGTGCTCCAACAGGAGTACGAGCTCGACGAAGGCGGCAAACAGGTCCTCGCCGCCGTCGACGGACAGCTCGAGCGCCTCTACGACACCATGCAGGATCTCTTCTCGCTGGCCAAGCCGGTCGTGTTGCCCGAAGCGGCCGTCGAGCTGGCGAACACGCTGGATGATGCGCTGGTCGAATTGAGCGGGTTGCTGGACCTCTCGAAGATCCACATCCACCGGTCCTACGCGCACGAAGGCCGCAAGATCCCGGGGGATCCCCGCCGCCTGCGTCAGGCCTTCCTCAACGTGCTCACGAACGCTGCCGAGGCCATGCCGGAGGGGGGCGACCTCACGGTGTCGGTTCGACCGGCGGAGTCCGACTGCGTCGAGGTCGCCATCACCGACACCGGTGGCGGGCTCGATCCTGAGGCGGTCGACCGGGCGCTCAGGCCCTTCTACTCCACCAAGCCGGCCGGGACGGGTCTCGGCCTGCCGCTCGTCGCCCGGATCATCGCCGCCCACCAGGGAGGACTGGCCATCGAGAGCTGGCCTCACGCGGGCACGACCGTTCGGATCACCCTTCCCCTGGTTCACGACTCCGATTCGCGAGGAGCCTAGGTATGGCCGAACGAATTCTGGTCCTGGACGACGACGTGCTCCTTCGCACGCTGGTGTCCGAACGCCTCGACCGTCGCGGCTACGACGTGTCGGTCGTGGGATCGCTCGCCGAAGCGCGCGCGGCGGTCGCCGGCTCCCACCCCGACGCCGCACTCCTGGACATCCGGCTTCCCGACGGGGAGAGCACCGAGCTGCTCGAGGAGCTCGTGTCCGAGGCCGAGGTGCCGTGCATCATGATGACGGCGCATGCGACCGTCGAATCGGCGGTCGAGGCGCTGAAGCTCGGGGCCGACGACTACCTCGAGAAGCCCTTCAGTCTCGATCGGCTCGAGGCTACCCTGACCTCCACACTCGAGCGGACCCGCCTCCGCCGGGAGGTGCGCGCGCTGCGTCGGCAGGTGGAGATCCGAGGTGAGGTGATCGGGGCCAGCCCTGCCATGCGCGAAGTGCTGGACCTGGTCGAGCGTGTCGCACCCGCCGACGCCGCGACCGTGCTGCTGCTCGGGGAGACGGGAACGGGCAAGGGCGTGTTGGCACGCCTCATCCACCGCATGAGCCCACGCGCGGATCGTCCGTTCGTCAACGTGACGTGCTCGGCGTTGGCCGAGAACCTCATGGAGTCGGAGCTCTTCGGGCACGAGAAGGGCGCGTTCACGGACGCTCGCACGCTCAAGCGGGGTCTCGCGGAGGTCGCGACGGGAGGAACGCTCTTCCTCGACGAGATCGGCGAGCTTTCCATGGGGTTGCAGAGCAAGCTGCTCCGATTCATCGAGGATCGCACGTTCCGTCGGGTCGGAGGTACCGAGGATCTCAAGGTCGACGCCCGGGTGATCGCGGCGACCAACCGACGCCTGGAGGACGAGGTGGCCGAAGGCCGCTTCCGGCAGGATCTGTTCTACCGGCTCAGGGTCCTGCCCATCGAGCTGCCGCCCCTACGACATCGACGCACCGACATCCCGCTCCTCGCGGAGGCCTTCGTCGACCGCTTCAACGGTGAGTTCGGAAAGCGCGTCGAGGGGTTCAGCCCGGAGACGCTGGACATCCTCGAGCGGTACGAATGGCCCGGGAACGTCCGGGAGCTGTGCAACGTGGTCGAGCGCGCCGTTCTCCTCACGGAAGGAGACCGGATCGACGTGGACGCCCTCCCGCGCGAGGTCCGCGGGGAGGAAAGCCGGACTGGGCCGGAAGCCCTCACGCTCGGCCCCGACGGCGTCGACCTCGACGAGCTCGAGCAGGGGCTGCTCATGGAAGCCCTGCGCAGAGCGGAAGGCAACAGGACCGAGGCGGGAAGACTCCTCGGGTTGAGCAGGCACCAGATCCGCAACCGCCTCAAGAAGTACGGAGTCGATTCGTGAGTCCCGACAATCACCGAAATCGGGGGGTCTCCCTCGTGATGCCCATGACCCGTAGCACGCTCGTCCTGCTCGCTCTCTTTCTTCTGCCGTCACCACCAGGAAGGGCCCAGGAGCGGCCCGTCCCGACGTGCGAGGCGTGCCATGGAGAGCTCGAGCTCCTTCGTCAGCACGTCGAGACGCTCGATTCCGCGCGCGCGCTGTTCGCACCGGTCGACACCCTGGCCTCGTCGGCTCACGCGAGCCTGACCTGCACGGACTGCCACGTCGGATTCAGCTACTATCCCCACCGCAACGCCTTGCAGACGCGTGGCTGCGCATACTGCCACGAGGCCCAGGAAACCGCGTGGAGCCAGGGCGTCCACGGGTCGGAGGCCGCGGGTGCGTCGTGCACGTCCTGCCATGGCGTGCACGACGTGCTCTCGGTGGACAGCATGGCCACGGGCGCGGGAATCCGACGGATGCGGGCGGCATGTGCGTCATGCCACTTCGAGCCGCGGATTCCGGAGGACGATCCCCACGCCGATTCGGTGGCCTGCACGGGTTGCCACGAGCCGCACCGTACGCTGTCCCCGTCGGACCGTGCATCCCAGGTCAACGTCCTGAACCAAGTCACGACCTGCGGGCGTTGTCACGAGTCCGTGGCCGCCAAGGCCCGCCAGGACGTTCATTACCAGGCGGTGCTGAAGCTGGCCTCGGTCGGCGGGGTCGTGGCCGACACGGCGGAATCCGCCCCTCCCTCCTGCACGGCGTGTCACGGAGCCCACGGCATGCTGGCTCCGTCCTCTCCCCAGTTCAAGCAGAGGATGGTCGCGCGCTGCTCCACCTGTCACGAGCACTACGCAGAGACGTTCGACGAGACGTACCACGGCCAAGCCACGGCGTTGGGCTCTGAGACGGTGGCCACGTGCGAGGATTGCCACTCGGCCCACAGCGTCTTCCCGGCCTCGGACCCCCGCTCCACCGTGGCTCCCGACCACCTCATGGAAACCTGCAGACAGTGCCATCCGGCGGCCACACAGAGCTTCGCGGCCTTCGAGCCGCACGCCGATCCACACAATCGAGCGAAATATCCCTTCGTCTATTGGGCCTACCATCTCATGACTGCCCTTCTCATCGGAGTCTTCGTCTTCTTCGGCGCGCACACGGCCCTCTGGCTCGCGCGCCTCGCCGTGGACGCATGGCGCGGGACGGCGGAGGGAGGACACTGACATGCCCTGGCAATCCTCCGAGGGTTCGCTGCCGCTGGACGCCGCACAACGCGGACGGGGCCCCTTCGTGTGGCGTTTCCCGCTCGTCCACCGGCTCACCCACGCCGCCGTGATCGTCTCCTTCTTCCTCCTGGTGATCACGGGCCTGCCGCTCCGCTTCAGCTGTGCGTTCTGGTCCGAGCCTCTGATGCACCTCCTGGGAGGGGTGAAGATGGCGGGCCTGCTTCACCGGACCGGGGCGGTGATCACGTTCGGATACTTCGGTGCGCACCTCTTCTTCCTGGCTCTGAAGTTCGTGCGCACCAAAGACAAGTGGAGCCTCTTCTGGGGACACGACTCGCTCGTGCCGCAACTCCACGACGTGACGGACTTCCTCGCGCAGATCCGGTGGTTCTTCGGGCGGGGCCCACGGCCTCGGTTCGGACGCTGGAGCTACATGGAGAAGTTCGACTACTTCGCGGTCTTCTGGGGCGTGGCGATCATCGGCACGTCGGGGCTGCTGCTCTGGTTTCCCGAGTTCTTCGCTCGATTCCTGCCGGGTTGGCTGTTCAACATCGCCACGATCGTGCACGCGGACGAAGCGCTTCTGGCCGCGAGCTTCATCTTCACGATCCACTTCTTCCACGTGCATCTGCGGCCCGAGAAGTTCCCGCTCGATGCGGTGATGTTCACCGGTCGCGCCACACGGGACTACATGGAGGAGGAGCATCCGCTCATCCTCGACAACATCGATGCCCATGCCGCGGACGAGCCGTCGGACGAGCAGGTCCCCGACACTCCGGCTCCTCCACCCTCCCGCGCGGCCTCGCTCGTCAGTGCCACACTCGGATTCCTCGCCCTCGCCGTGGGCGTCATGCTGATTGGAATGATCCTATGGGCCGCTACGCTCTGCTGATCCTCGTCCCTCTCGTGGCGCTCGGGTGCCGATCCGAGCAGCCGGCGGTGGTCGCCGCCTCCGGCGAGTCGACGTCCGTGGCCGCAACCGGGACGACCGCCACCCAGGCTCCCGCCGCGCATGCGAATCTGGCCTGCACCGAGTGCCACGAGGGCGGTCTCGCCGATCGCTCCATGCCGGCCGTTCCCAAGGAGGCCTGCTTGCGATCGGGCTGCCACAACGCGGCGATCCCCGACGAGGTGAAGCTGGCGACCGTGACGTTCACGCATCGGCAGCACGGATCCACCGGGCCGTTCACCCCCGAGTGCGCGGGTTGCCACACCCATGCGTCCGGGTCGGAGCCGATCGCCGGCAGCGGAGACACGTGCGGGCTGTGCCACCAGAAGGAGCTGTCGGGAACGAGCGGCGAAGACTGCCGTCTCTGCCACCAGGCGCCGTCCCACATCGGGATGACGAGTCAGGACCTGGCCATTCCGCATCAGGGTCTCCCCTGGATCGAGGGCGGCTGCCTGCGGTGTCATTACGCCGTCGCGAAGCCCGTGCACGACGTGTCGATGGACCGCTGTCGTGCCTGCCACGACGACGTGTCGGCGGTCGCGAGGGCCGGAATCGGCGAAGACCTCCATCCCACGCATTCGGGTATCGCGTGCATCTCCTGCCACGAGGCCGACAGCCACAGGATCGAGGCGATGAGCTCGGCGGTGGACCTCTCGTGCGGCGACTGCCACACCCAGGAGCACGGCGTCAAGGTGGCGGGAGGCCCGCTGACCTCCAGCCAGTGCGACGCATGTCACCAGACCGTGCACCGGGCCCAGCAACGCATGCTGCTGGGTATCCTCCCCCGGGGAGACGAGGCCATGCCGTCCCCGCACTTCATGGACGGGCTCACGTGCCGATCCTGTCATCGCGCCGAGGACGGCGGGCGCGCCTCGTCGCAGGCGTGTGTCGGGTGCCACCGCCCCGAGTTCGGGGACATCTTGAAGTGGTGGACGGAAGGCGTGGACCAGCGGATGGCCATGGTCCGTCGCTACGTGGCCGGCGCGGCGTCGGCTGTCGAAGGCAGGGGGAGCCACGATCCGGCGGTGTTGGCGGTCCAAGACGCCCAGTCGTCGCTCGATCTGATCCAGCAAGGTGGCGGAGCGCACAACATCGCCCTGGCCCACCGCCTGTTCCAGGATGCGCTCGCGGACGCGGGCAGGGCCTATAGGGACGTGGGAAGCCAGGCGCCCACACCTCCGTCACTCGGCCGGACGCCGCGCCGAGGGATCTGCGCGTTCTGCCATTACCGGCTGCCCGAGCCCGGGTTCTCCCAGACGATGCCCGACCAGTTCCACCGGGATGTGGTAGGCGTGGGGAGCCGGTAGCGGCGCCCGGTGTCCGGAAGTGGATCAGGCCGGCATGACGCGGCGAGGGAGCAGAAAGAGGCGGAGCGCTTCCGCGCTCCCGCCTCACCACGACACCCCTCGTTGCTCGTAGGCCCCGGCTCTACCATCTTTTTCAAAGCGCCACGGCGTTTGGACCTCCCCTCCTTACGACGGTCCCTCCCGGCTCTCGCATCTGTATCGACAGGGCGATGATCGAAGATCTGGAAGGCATCAAGAGAGACGTCGCGGAGGTCAAGTTCCTGATCCACGACCTGCGCGTGGAGAGCTTCATCAACGAAGTCATCCACTATCACGTGACGGTCAACACGGATCTGGAGATCTACAACGTGAGCCAGGCCCAGGCCATCCACGCGGAGGATGTACACGAGCTGAAGGCCCGGGCGCTGAACCAGCGCAAGAAGCTCCAGGAATACTCCAACGCCGTGCAGAGCTTCTCGCCGGACAAGACGATTCTGGCGCTCGGCATGGACTACATCGACACGGTCTATGACATCTGCGACCTGATCCTGGATCCACGCTGGGGTCGGAGCCGCCAGGTGCTGGAGTTCCTGCCGCCGGATTCGCGCAGCGTCCGGTCCCATTCCCACTACCTCAACTGCATCCGCTGGATCTGCGCCGTCCACACGCGCATCCAGCATTTCCGGAACGAGCGGAGCGTCGAGGATCTCTCCGAGCAATTCGACATCGCCGCCGAGATCGAGGACTTCGTCCGCTACGTCATCCGCGGCTACGTGGCCGAGAAGAGCGGCGCCAGAGTGGAGATCCAGGTCGACCGCATGGACTCCGCCGTCCTGAAAGGCAACCTCTACCGGTTCCGCAGGATGTTCTTCAATCTCGTCATGAACGCCGTGGACGGGATGAAGAGCCGGAAGGTCGGCGTCCTGAACATCACCACGAGGGTCGAGGGGGATCGGGTCGCGCTGAGGGTGCGCGACAACGGCTCGGGAATGACCGAGGCGAAGATCCAGCAGCTCCTGACGAACCGGACGAGCCTCGACGGCGAGATCCACTCGCTCGGCTTCGTGTTCGTGCGGCAGACCGTCGCCGATTTCTCCGGCGACCTGTCCATCGAGAGCGAGGTGGGAAAGGGAACGACGATCACGATCTCGCTTCCATACCTCCAGGGCGTGACCGACGTCTCGAGACGGCCCCCGGAGTGCGAGAAGCTCGAGATCCTCCGGGACTTCGAGGACGTGCGCTCGAGCGGCAA
>CAZVYM010000006.1:0-73687 GCA_964630935.1 uncultured Gemmatimonadaceae bacterium
CCGTCACTCCCCCGACCACCGTGACTGGCGGCAATTTGGATCGCCGGGGGGCGCCCCGCGGCGCCCGCCGTCGATGGGAACGCTAGTGACGCAGACCGAGGTCCGCGATCAGCTCGCGGTACCGCTCCACGTCCGTCCGCCTCATGTACTCGAGAAGGCGGCGGCGCTTGCCCACCATCTTCAGGAGACCTCGGCGGCTGTGATGATCCTTCGAATGCCGGTCGAAGTGTGCGCGAAGGTCGTCGATGCGCGCCGTGAGGATCGCGATCTGGACAGGCACACTCCCCCGATCCGATTCGTGGATCTGGTACTTCTTGATGATCTCTTCTTTGACGAACGCCATGGGCGTCTGCGCCTCCTCGAGAGTCTTACGCTGCAAGGGAAGCCGCACAGCAGCTGTACAACCAGCGATTACGATAGCCGTTAATTGTAGAACGGATGCCGATTCATCACAACCCGGGCGCGGCGTCGTCGTCGCTCAGGATGCCCCTGGCCTCCTCGAC
Organism: uncultured Gemmatimonadaceae bacterium; assembly: GCA_964630935.1. GTDB lineage: Bacteria > Gemmatimonadota > Gemmatimonadetes > Longimicrobiales > Gaopeijiaceae > SZUA-318. The sequence continues at coordinate 504 of CAZVYM010000006.1, forward strand.
ATCCTCCTTCATCTGATCGACCAGAGCCGAGACCGTTCCGAACGGACGAACGTCTCTCAGGAACCGTATGAAGTCGACCCGGACCGACTCGCCGTACAAATCGCCGTCGAAGTCGATGAGGTGGAGCTCGATCGCGGGCGGGGAGCCCTTGAACGTGGGCCTCGGCCCCAGGTGGAGAGCGGCCGGATAGGTGCCCGAGCGCAAGACTCCGCGCACGGCGTAGATCCCCGGACCGGGGAGCAGCTTGTCTCCGTTGGAGACCATCAGGTTCGCGGTCGGGAAGCCCAGGTGCTTTCCTCGACCGTCGCCGCGCACGACGATGCCGCGCACCGAGTAGGGCCTTCCCAGACAGGCTCGTGCCTCGTCCATCCTGGTTTCGGCCACCGCCCGCCGGATCCTGGATGACGACACCGCGTCTCCGTCGGTCTCCACGGGGGGCACGACGGCGACCTCGAAGCCCATCTCGGCCCCGATCCTCTCGAGCGTGCTCGCGTCTCCCGAGCGGTTCCGGCCGAATCCATGGTCGTATCCGATCACCAGCGCTTCCACCCCGAGGCGGCCGACCAGGATCTCCTCGACGAACCGGCGCGGCTCGTATCTCGACAGAGATTCGGTGAAGCTGATGAAGACGGCATAGTCCAGGCCGCTCTCGGCCAGGATCTCCTTCTTCTCCACCGGCGTCGTCAGCAGCTTCGGCGCGTGCTCGGGGCGCACGATCCGGAGTGGATGGGGGTCGAACGTCACCAGCACGCTCCGGCGTCCCGAGGCCTCGGCCCGGTTCCTGATCTCCTCCAGGACGGTCCAGTGTCCCCGATGCACTCCGTCGAAGGTTCCTACGGTCACGACGGTCCCCCGATCCTTCGGGATGCCCGGAGGTTGGGACCATTGGACCGAACGCCCGCTCATGACGCGAAGACCTTGCGGGGGCGGAAGAGGTGATCGGCCACCTCACCGACGGCCACCAGCCGTCCCCCGAATGCCGCGACGGCCAGCGCCGCCGGGAGCGCTTCCGGCACCGGGACGCGCTGCCCTCGCTCGAGGGCCGCAACCGCATGCTCGTCCACGGCCACGTGCGGGACGTGGGCCAGAGCCTCGAGGGGATCGATCCAAGCGCCCTTCACACGCTCCGGGTCGGAGAGCTGATCCGGATGAAGCGCCTCCGTCAGGTCGAACCGGCCCACCGACGTGCGGCGCAGCTCCGTCAGGTGGGCCCCGACGCCGAGCGCCTCGCCGACGTCCCTCGCGAGCGAGCGCACGTACGTCCCACTCGAGCAGCGCAGGCGGAAGCGCACGTGGGGAAGGTCCAGCTCGATCAGCTCGATGGAGTGGATCGTGACGGGTCGCGGATCCAGCTCGATGCGCTCCCCCCGCCGTGCCCTCCGGTGCATCGCCACCCCCTCCACCTTCCGGGCGGAGTACTGTGGCGGCACCTGCATGGTGGATCCCACGAATCCCCTCAACGCCCCTTCCACGCGAGCCTCTTCGAGGTTCCGCCAGCCTTCGTCCTCGCGGAGCACCTCGCCTTCGCGATCGAGGGTGTCGGTCAGGACACCCAATCGGGCGACGGCGTCGTAGGACTTGTCGAGCCCGGTGAGGAACTCGGCGATGCGCGTCGCTCGACCCACGCACAGGAGCATCAGTCCCGAAGCGAACGGATCGAGGGTGCCGGTATGGCCGATGCGTCGCTGGCCGAGGGCACGTCGGGCCGCCTGGACGACGTCGTGCGACGTCGGACCTTCCGGCTTGTCCACGGGCAGGACCCCGTCGGCGGGCGTACTGCTCACTCCTTCCCTCCTTCGCCGCCGGATCTCTCCGGATCCGGCTCGTCTTCCGCTTCGGGGATGTCCACCTCCGCGAGAATCTCGTCGATCCGCCGGGCGTGCTCCAGCGAGCGGTCCTCCTGGAAGCGCAGCTCGGGAATGCGGCGCACATGCAAGAGCTTGCCGAGCGTTCCTCTGAGGAACGGAGCGGCCGCGTCCAGGCCCGCCATCGACTCGGCTCGGTCCCCGGGCTCGCCCCCGAGACGAACGAAGACCCTGGCCACCGACAGGTCGCGCGAGACGTCCACCCCGGTCACGGTCACCAGATCGACACGAGGATCCCGCACCCGCGTGCGGAGGAGCCCCGCAATCTCACGCTTGAGCTGCTCGTTGAGTCTCGCCAGACGCTTGGATGGCATGGGGTCGTGGAGGCAGTACGTAGAGCTAGTAGAGATCCCGGCGGACGCCGACGATGACCGCTCCCCCGTGCTCCTGCACGAAGTGGTCCGCCTTGTCCAGCATGGACTCGGCGAGCCGCCGGTCGGTGGTCACCAGGGCCATGGTCAGAGCCGCCCGTGCGAGCACGTCTTGATGGTCGGTCTCGGCCACCGAAGCTCTGAACTTCCGGTGGAGCCGATCCTTCAGAGACCTGACCACGGACCGCTTCTCCTTCAGGGACGAGCACCCTGGAATCGAGAGCTCCCAGGTCTGCACCGCGACGACCATGGGGGGGATCCCGGGCGCCTAATGAGCCCCGGCGAGCGTGCGTGCGATCTCCTGGACCGTGTAGCACTCGATGACGTCGCCGACCTTCACATCGTTGAAGTTGGCGATTCCGATGCCGCACTCGAAGCCCTCACGGACCTCCTTGACGTCGTCCTTGAACCGCTTGAGAGACCCGATCTCGCCGTCGTAGACGACCACGCCGTCCCGGATCACGCGTCCTCTTCCCTTGCGGTCGATCCGGCCCTCGGTGACGTAGCAGCCGGCGATGGTGCCCACTTTGGACACCTTGAAGGTCTCCCTGACCTCGGCGGCACCCTGCACGGTTTCCTTCTTCTCGGGGGAAAGCATCCCCTCCATCGCGCGCCGCACGTCGTCCACGGCCTCGTAGATCACGTCGTAGACATGGATGTCGACGTCCGCGCGCTCGGCCTCCACCCGAGCCGCCGTCTGCGGACGCACCCGAAATCCGATGATGACCGCTCCGGCGGTCTTCGCCAGCAGCACGTCGGACTCGTTGATGGCGCCCACGCCACGGTGGATGATCTCGACCTGCACTTCCTTGGTGCCCAGCTGCTCCAGCGAGTCGGCGACCGCCTGCACGGATCCGTCCACATCGCCCTTGATGACGAGCGGGAGTGTCGACGTCCGACCTTCCTCCACCAGTTGGGAGAAGTCTCCCAGCTTCACGCCGCGCTCCCGGATGCGAAGCTGCTTCTCGCGGTCCAGACGCTGCCGGTTCGTGGCGATCTCGGCCGCCTTGTCGGCGTCCATGACCTGGAACGTGTCCCCCGCCTGGGGAACGCCGCCCGCACCGAGGACCTGGACGGGGACCCCGGGGCCGGCTTGCTCGAGGGAGTTCCCGCGCTCGTCGAGCATCGCGCGTACGCGACCGTCGTACAGGCCGCACAGGAACGAGTCTCCGACTTCGAGCGTCCCCCGCTGCACCAGCACGGTGATCACCGGTCCCTTCCCGACGTCCAGCTGGGCCTCGACGACGGCGCCGCTCGCCTCGCGATCAGGATTGGACTTGAGCTCGAGCAGCTCGGCCTGGAGAAGCACCTTCTCCAGCAGATCGTCCACGCCCTGGCCCGTCTTGGCCGAGATCTCGGCGGACAGAACGTCTCCGCCGAATTCCTCCACGTTCACCGAGTGCTGCAGGAGCTCCTGCTTCACCTTCATCGGGTCCGCGGCCGGCAGATCGACCTTGTTGATGGCCACGACGATCGGCACGCCGGCGTTGCGAGCGTGGCTGATGGCCTCGATCGTCTGGGGCATCACGGAGTCGTCCGCCGCGACGATGAGGATCACGACGTCCGTCAGGTTGGCGCCACGAGCGCGCATGGCGGTGAATGCGGCGTGGCCCGGGGTGTCGAGGAAGGTGATGCTCCTGCCTTCCTCCAACTGCACGTGGTACGCGCCGATGTGCTGGGTGATGCCGCCCGCCTCGCCGGCGACCACGTTGGTCTTCCGGATTCGGTCGAGGAGGAGGGTCTTGCCGTGGTCGACGTGGCCCATGACCGTGACGACCGGAGGCCTCGGTACGAGATCCTCGAGCGCGTCCTCCTCTTCGACGACCTCGGGCTCGGCGCCGTATTCCTCCTCACGGACCGCCTTGAAGCCGAATTCGTCGAGCAGCATCTCGATCTGGTCGAAGTCGAGACGCTGATTGATCGTGACCAGCAATCCGAGGTTCTTGAAGGCGGACCCGATGATCTCGGTCGACGAGACATCCATCAGCTCGGCGAGCTCGGCCACGGTCAGGAACTCGTTGACGCGCACCGTGCGGGCCTCGCGTTCCTCCTCCTGGCGCTGCTGCTCCTCCTGAGCCTCCTGCTCCTCCCGCGAGGTCTGCTGGCCCCGGCGGCGCCGCTTCTTCCCTCCGCCGCCTTTGATCTCGGCCATGACCCGCTGGATGTTCTCCTGGACCGCATCCTGATCCACGCGCTGGCGCTTCTTGCCCTTCTTGCGCTCCTTCCGGCGGCCATCGGAGGTGTAGCCCTCGGCCTGGATCCTGACCTGTCCCCCCGGGCCCGCGCTGGCGGCCGGCGTGGGTTTGGCAGGCTTACGGATCACACGTGACGAGCCGTTGGGCCCGCCCTTTCGCGCGGGCTCCGGCCGGGACTTGGAAGCCTCCTCCTCCGGCTGCTCGGGCGAAGCCGCCTCGGGCTCGGGTTCCATCGCCGCCGCAGCCTCTTCCTCCTGCTCCTGCTCCTCGGCCTCCCCTTCCTCTTCCTCTTCCGGAGCGGCGACCTCCGCCTCCGGCTCGGTCTGCGCTTCCTCTTCCGCCTCGTCCTCTCCTTCCTCCGGCTCGGCGGCTGCTTCGACATCGACCGGCGTCTCTCCGGCTTCCTCCTCCTCCGACTCCTCTTCTTCGTCTTCGACCTCGGCGGCGATCTCCTCCACCTCCGACTCGGCGTAATCCTCCTCGGCCTCCTCGGCGCCGGCCTCTTCGGGCTCCGACTCCTCTTCTTCCTCTTCCGCCTCGTCCGCGGACTGTTCGGCCTTCTCTTCCGGCTCCGGAGTCACGCGGCGACGACGACGGCGGCGGCGCGGGCTCGTCTGGGCCTCCTCCAGAGCCGCCTGGATCGCCTCCGCCGGGTCCTTGTGACCCGCACGGCGCTCACGCTCCACCCGCGCCAACACCTTGGCCACCTGGCCATCGGTCAGTGACGCGTCGTCATCGGAGACGGGAATCCCCATCTCCCGAAGGAGCTGAATGAGAGCCGCGGCATCGACCTTGAGGTCCGTGGCAAGCTCGTTGACCCGCATGCTATCCAATTTCCTCCACTTCGTTCGGCGGTTCGGCCACCGTGACCACGTCCAGCTTCCGCTGGATCTGCTCAGCGAAGGACGCGGCCGTCACGGCGATCGCGGAGACCGGATCCCGGCCAACCGCACCGCCCAACGTGGCCCGATCCCCCAGGGTCGCCCAGGGGATCGGCGGATTGCGCAACGCACTTCGTATCTTGTCCAACTGGACGTCCGACGCGTCGCCGGCCATCACGACCAGCCGCGCGTGACCCTTTCGGACCGCGTGCCGGACCGCGTCGGTGCCGGCGACGACGACGCCCGCCCGCTGGGCGAGTCCCAACAGTCGAAGGATACCTTCTTCAGCCCTCCGACTTTCCTTCATCTTCCTCGGCTTCGTCGCCCTCGACGTCTCCGGAGTCCTCCGACTCCGCAGTCTCCGTCTCGGCGGTCACCTCGACCACCTCTTCCGCCTCGGACTGCGGCTCCGGTCCCTCTCCACTGAAATCGAAAAGCGAGGACCGCTTGGCCGCCTCGTCCGACGATGCTCCGGCCGAGGCCGCCTCCGCGTCTTCGGTCGCCGTCTCACCCTCCACCACGGTGAGCTCGTCGATCACGCGGAGGAGCCGATCCGTGGCGTCCTCGCCAATCCCCTCGATCTGCAGAAAATCGCGCCGTTCCAAGTCGATAATCTGCAGAAAGGTATCATATCCAGCCGCCGAAAGGGCCGCCAGTGTTCCCTCCTCCAGATCGAGCTCGGACAACGGGAAATCCGCAGTCTCGTAGTGCTCCTCGGGCCCGCCGCCGAACAGGGACAGATCGGCGCCGCGCTCCAGCCACTCCCGCGACCCGTAAAGGTCGATCTGCCATCCGATCAACTGCGAAGCCAGGCGGACGTTTTGCCCGTTTCGGCCGATGGCCAGGGACAGCTGGTCCTCGTCCACGATCGCGGTGATCACCTGGCGCTCGGGGTTGCTGAGCACCTTCGCCACCCGGGCAGGCGCCAGCGCACGTCGCGCGAAGACCTCGGGATCCGGATGCCACGGGACGATGTCGATGCGCTCTCCGCCGAGCTCCGAAACCACGGCCTGCACTCTCGAGCCCTTGAGCCCGACACAAGCACCCACCGGATCGATCGAGTCGTCGCGGCTCGACACCGCGATCTTGGTCCGGCCACCGACCTCCCTGGCGATCTCTTTGATCTCGACGATCCCCTGGTAGATCTCCGGCACCTCCAGCTTGAACAGAGCCGCCACGAACAGCGGGTCCGCACGCGAGAGGATCAGACGGGGTCCCTTCGGGGTCTCCTCGACTTTCTTCAGCACCGCCCGGATCGGGTCGCCCTGCCGGAACCGCTCCCGAGGATTCTGGTCCTTCCACGGGATGATGGCCTCCGCGTCGCGCGACCGGTTCATCATCACGACCAGCTTGCCCCGTTCGATCTGCTGGACCTCGCCCGAGAGGAGCTCCCCGACCCTGTCGGCGAACTCGTCCCGGATACGCTCCCGCTCGTTTTCCCGGACGCGCTGGACGATCCGCTGCTTGACCGCCATGACCGCGTTACGGCCGAACTCGGCGAACTGAACCGGAATCTCCATCACGTCGCCGACTTCGTACGTGTCGTCGTCCCAGCGAGCCTCTTCGAGCGAGATCTCGCACGACGGGTCTTCCACTTCGTCCACCACGCGCCTTAGAACGACGATGTCGAACTCCCCGGTGTCGTCGTCGATACTGATCTCGGCCTGCACGTTCGGGCCGTAGATGCGAGCGAGCCCCGCCAGGATCCCGTCCTTGACGAGGTCGTTCATCTCCTCGGGGGACAGGCTCTTGGTGGCGGCCACATCCCTGAATGCAGCGACGATCTGGCCAGCGTTGGGCATCGTTCCTCTCTCACTTCCACGTGAAAACGAGGTTGGCACCCGCGATCTCCGAGCGCGGAATGCTCACCTCGTCACCATCGGAAAGCCGGAGCCGCACGGCCCCGTCCTCCCCCTCCGCCTCGTCCAGCCCGAGCAGCTCTCCCTCGAGCCTGCGGGCCCTGCCCGCCAGGACGTCGTGACCCTTGATGGCCACCTGCTCGCCCCGGAATCGAAGAAAGTCCCTTCCGCGCATCAGCGGACGGTCCACCCCCGGGGACGACACCTCCAACACATACCGCTCCGGCACGTCCTCGTACGTATCCAGCCAAGACTCCAGCGCCCTGCTCACGGTGGCGCAATCGTCCACCGTGACGCCGTCTCCCGCGGTGGAGCCGGGCCGGTCGATACGGATCCGAAGTTGGGGACGACGCGCGCTCCCGCCCCATCGAACGTCCACGAGCTCGAAACCCATAACTTCAACACGGGCCTCTATTTCGCGGTCGACCTCCGGTACGGGCCGCATGCTACACGCCTCCCGCTCAACTCCTGACCATACCGAATAAAAAAGCGGGGGCCACCATCTCCCCCACTTCGCAAACCTGCCGCCCCGCAGGGCAGCTCTGCCGGTCCCGGAATATAGAACGCCCTTCAAGCTCTCTCAAGGGCGCTCTTCGGACCGCCTGTGGCCCGGTCCGCTAGGCGTCGCCCTTCGCGCCCCCGGCGCCACCGCCCCGGCCCTCGCGAGAGGTAGCGCTCTTCTCGAGGGCGGAAACCCTGTCGCGGATCCCGTCCACGGCCTCCTTGAGGGCGTCGAACTCCTTTTGCGTCACGAAGTCGAGCCGCTCCTTCGCTCCTTCGGCGGCTTCCTGAGCTCGTGCGAGCGCGCTCTTCATGACCTCCTTCGCCCGGTCACTCGACAGGTCACCCCGCTCCCGGGCCTCCTGGATGGTCTCCTCGAGCGCGTCCTTGAACGCGGACAGCACGCCGATGCCCTGTCGGATGCCGTCGGATACCTTGTCACGCGTTCTCTTCTTCTCGTCGGCCATGCTCCTCCTTTCGCTCCGGCTCCAAGCGGAGCCCGAGGCTGCTCGCGTACTCGTTCGTACCTACCTACGGGCAGGAGGATCCGGAGGGTTCAGGGAGCCGGCCCGGGTGCGCGGTCGGTCCCCGGCCCCTCTCAGTCTTCGACGCGCTGGATATGGGCACCGAGCGTTCGGAGCCGCTCGTCGATCCGTTCGTAGCCACGCTCGATCTGGCGGATGTTCCCGATCCGGCTGACGCCCTCCGCGCTCAACGCCGCCAGAAGAAGCGCCATCCCCGCTCGGATGTCCGGACTCTCGACCACCTCGCCCTTGAGAGGTGATGGGCCCACCACGACCGCTCGATGAGGGTCGCACAGAATGATCGAGGCTCCCATCCCGACCAGCTTGTCCGTGAAGAACATGCGGGACTCGAACATCTTCTCGTGGACCAGGAGCGTGCCCTGGCACTGGGTGGCTACCACGAGAGCGATCGAGGTCAAGTCGGCCGGGAACGCCGGCCAGGGTCCGTCGTCGATCTTCGGGACGTGGCCGAACGCATCCTGGCGGATGTGATGTTCTCCGCTCCCATGGACGCGCAGGTCGTCGCCCTCGACCGAGCACTCCACTCCGAGGCGCCTGAACCCGATCAGGGTCGAGTCGAGATGCTCCAGCGGGGCGCCCTCGATCGTGATGTCGCTGTCCGTCATGGCCGCCAGGCCGATGAAGGACCCGGTCTCGATATGGTCGGCGCCGAGCCGGAAGCGCGTCCCTCCGAGGCTCTCCACTCCCTCGATCTCCAGAACGTGGGTTCCGAGGCCCTCGATCCTGGCACCCATCGCGTTGAGAAGATGGCAGAGATCCTGAACATGGGGCTCGGCCGCGGCGTTCCGGATTCGGGTGCTCCCCGCTGCCCGGACCGCCGCCATCACCGCGTTCTCCGTAGCGGTGACACTCGGCTCGTCCAGGAACACGTCGGCCCCCGTGAGTCGCGGGGCGTTCAGGTTGAAGTCTCCGTTCAGCTCCACCGTCGCACCCAAGGCCTCGAACGCGAGGAAATGGGTGTCGAGGCGCCGCCGCCCGATGACGTCACCCCCGGGGGGGGGAAGCCGGACCTGGCCGAAGCGGGCGAGCAACGGACCGGCGAGCAGGAGCGACGCCCTGATGCGGGCGGCGAGCTCGCGATCCACCGCTTCGATGCGGACTTCCCCCGCGTCGACCGTCACCTCGTTGGCTCCGTCCCAGCGCACCTCGGCGCCGAGGGCCGCGATCATCTCCAGGAATGTCTCGACGTCACGGATACGGGGAACGTTCTCGAGCGTGACGGGCTCTGTGGCGAGGACTGCGGCGGCGAGGCACGGGAGCGCTGCATTCTTGTTGCCGGCGGGGCGAATGCGGCCTTCGAGCCGGTGACCGCCTTCGACCAGGAAGGTCGTCATGTTTTCCGATGAACGGGAGGCCTGGGATGCGAGGGCCGACACGCCGGATCTCTCCTCGAGTCCGGTCGTCGCGCCCCGAACATACGCCTTCCCGTCATCGCTCAGCAACCACTCCATACTCTCCTTCCGGTTGGTCTCCGCGTTGGTCCTCGCGGGGATGTGCATCTTGCCTCCGGCCCCTCCCCGACCCAAGGTGCACGATGCATGCCGGATGGTTGACCCCTCGGCGAGCACCGCCTAACGTCCGGCACGTTCGCAAGCGGTCGGGCCACCCACCTCCACCCCCGCGACCCATGCGTCTCAAGGAGTATCTCCGCGAGGACTTCATCGTGGCTCGGCTGACCGCCCGGGACGTCGAGAGCGTGCTGAAGGAAGTCGCGGCCAAGGCCGAAGAGGCCGGGGTCGGCCCCGCCGATCTGGTTGCCGAGAAGCTGCTCGAGCGGGAGCACGTCCATCCCACGGTCATCGGCGCGGGGCTGGCCATTCCCCACGCGACCGTGGCCGGGTTGGATGCCCCCGTCATCGGTGTGGCGTTCGCTCGTGATCCGGTCCGGTTCGGCCCCTCGGACGACGAGGCCGTGCGGGTGTTCTTCGTGCTGCTGTCGCCCCCCGGCTACGAGCGGCAGCACGTGAAGCTCCTGGCACGCATCTGCCGCCTGGCGCGTCACGAGGATTTCATCCGACGACTCGAAGAAGCTCCGGGAGAAGCCGGCATCCTCGAGGTCATCGAAACGATCGACGCCCAGCACATATGAGCACCGCACCCGCTGCGCGCCTCCTCGTGGCCGTGATCAACGACCCCGAGAAGCTCGACGAGATCCTGTCCGGCTTTCTCGAGCTCGGAATCACCGGCGCCACCATCATCAACAGCGAAGGGATGGGTCGCTTGCTCTCCCACGACATTCCGATCTTCGCCGGCCTCCAGACCCTGATCTCCGGCTCCCGGCCCCAGAACCGGACCATCCTCAGCGTGGTGCCCGAGGACAAGGTGGCTCCCGCCGTCGACCTCCTCCAGGAAGTGTCGGGCAACCTGGACGCTCCCGCGACCGGAATCGTGTTCACCATCGCCATCGACCGTGTGGTCGGTCTGGCGCCCGAGCTCGGCGACGAGAGCAACCCCATCTGAACCCGAGGGGCCGCTCCGGGCGGTCGATCCCATGGATCCCCTTTTCGCGACCCTGATCCTCATCCTGCTGGCGCTGCTCGGGGCGCGATTCTCGTTCTCCACGGAGCGCGTGACACTCGGCCCCCGACTCCTCTTTCGCACGGGGATCCATTTCCTGCTGATCGGGTTCGTGCTGGGGCCGGTCGGACTCGGCCTTCTCGGCCCGGAAGCTACGGAGCAGCTCTTCCCGTTCCTGGCCCTGGGGCTCGGGTGGGTCGGTTTCCACTTCGGGCTCCAGCTCGATCGACAGAGCCTGAGACACTTTCCACCGGTCTTCCACGTCTTCGCGGTGGGACAGGCCGTTCTGACGTTCGCCATCTTCCTGGGAGGCGGATGGGTGGTCGTCCATCTGGCCGGATTGGAGGGCCCAGCGGTCGACCTCCTGCTGCTCGGCGCGGCCGCCACCGCCGCCATCACGACGCCGGCCGGCATCGCGATGGTGTCTTCGAACTTCCTCGTGCGCGGCCACGTCCGTGATCTCCTCTTCTTCGTGGGATCGCTCGACGCCGTGGTGGGGATTCTGGCCCTCCAGGTGATCTATGCCGTCTACCGGCCCGAGGCGATGGCGGCCGGAATCGGCCCCATGCCCCAGCTGACGCTCGTGGGTGTCGCCGTGGGCCTCGGACTCGTTTGCGGCATCGTCTTCCTCTGGCTGACACGCGTCCGGCCGGCCGGCGAGGAGCTGGTGCTCTTCCTCCTCGGCATCTGCGCGTTCGCGTCGGGGGCGGCCCTTCGTTGGGGACTCTCGCCCCTCTTCGTGTCGGTGACCATGGGCGCCGTCGTGGCGAACCTGGGCAGGGACAAGGAGCGGGTCTTCCGAGTGCTGCAGCGGTGGGAGAAGCCGGTCTACCTGGTGTTCCTCCTGCTCGCGGGAGCACTGCTGCGCATGCCGAGCGTCTGGATCATCCTGCTCGCGGTCGGCTATGCCGGGCTGCGGGGGTTGGCCAAGGTCGGCGCCTCGGCGGCGCTCGTCTCGGCGGTGCCCTTCGGTGCCGAGGTCCCCAGACGGCTCGGCCTGGGCTTGATTCCACAGGGAGGGATCTCGCTGGCCATGGCCGCTTCGGGGGTCCTGGTCTATCCGGATCTCGGCGTCGGCTCCCTCGAAGCGGAGACCACCTCCCTCTTCACGATCATCGTCATCGGCGTGACGCTCTCGGAGCTCGTGGGTCCGTTTCTCACCGTGAGGGTCTTGAGGAGGGCCGGAGAGATCTCGGCGCGAGCCGAGCGCGCACTGGCCGAGGGCGACGAGCGTAGGGCGGAGCGAGAGGCCATCCGACACACGTCGTCGCCCGAGCGTCGGCCCACCGAGGACGGCGAGTGACCCTCCGCCGATGGCGGACCCGGCCGGCCGGGAGTGAGCGAGCTCGACCCACGACCGTCCGGTGCGTGACCTGGCTCGATCAGGTCGCTTTCGGTTACTGTTACCACTATGGTCCCCGCTACTCTGTCGCTGCTGGCTCGAGCCGCGCAGGCCGACACCGTCGTCGCCCTCGCACCGAGGGACGGTCTGTCCCGTGCGGCCGATGTCGCGGTCCTGGTCATCGGTGTCGCCGTCGTGGTCCTCGCGGTGGTGCTCGCACGGCTCTTCCTCCAGGTCAATCAGACCGTTCGCGAGCTGCGGATCGGCGTCCGGCAGAACCTCGGACCCGTCTCGGATCGGGCCCGCGCGATCTCGGACAACGTCGAGTTCATCACCCAAGCACTGCGCACCGACGTCCAGCGACTGAACGCCTCGGTGCGGGCGCTCACCGATCGACTCCACCAGGCATCCGACCGGATGGAGGAGCGCATCGAGGAGTTCAACGCGCTCATGGAGGTCGTCCAGGGCGAGGCGGAGGACATCTTCCTCGACACCGCCGCCACGGTGCGGGGAGTACGGGAGGGAGCGCGAAGGGTGGGTGGAGGAAGCGGCGGGGAGCGTCCCGCCGACGCCGCCCCGTCCCCTCGAGCCCAGGAGCTTCCGTCCACGAAAATGGCCGAGCCTGAAAGCACGGCCTCCTCGGGATAGGAGCTCACCAGGCGGCGTGCTTCTTCTTTCCGCACTCCTCGTCGCCCTCGGTTGGCTCTTCCTCGAGCCCCAACCGTTGCTCGCGTGGGGCCCCGGTACGCACGTAGCCCTCGGAGAGACGCTCCTGGCGTCGCTCTACCTCGTCCCGCCGGCGGTGCGCGCGGTCCTGCAGCGCTTTCCGCTCCACTTCCTCTACGGCTCCGTGGCGGCCGACATCTCATTCGCGAAGAAGTACGTTCCGGAGGGGCGCCACTGCCACAGCTGGCTCGTCGGCGAAGAGATCCTCGCGTCGGCCGACAGCGAGGCGCTCGCGTCGGTGGGCTATGGCTATCTGGCTCACCTCGCTGCCGACACGGTGGCCCACAACGTGTTCGTGCCCCGCCGGCTCCTGCTCACGAGCACCACCCAGGCGCTCGGCCATACGTACTGGGAGCACCGCATGGACATGCACGTGGGCGAGGACTTCCTGGGCAAGGCACGCCGCCTGGTCATGGAGAACGACCACTCGGAGGCGGACGCGCTCTTCGACGACGTTCTGAGCCGAACGATCTTCAGCTTCCGCACCAACCGCAGGATCTTCCGCGGCATGATCCGGTTCCAGGGTCACGATCGCTGGCAGCGCATCTTCGAGCGTGTGCTCGCCAACTCCCGCTTCGATCTACCCGATCCGCTCGTGGACCGCTATTTCGGCATCTCCTTCGACTACGTCGTCGACTACCTGCGCGACCGGGAGGACTCCCGCCCGGGAGACCTCGATCCGGTGGGCGACCTGAATCTCAGGCTCGCCAAGAAGGTCCGACGCCGGGCGCTCGCCGACCGTACGGCCGAGCGTCCGGAGGTCCTCGCGGAGATGGCCGAGGAGTTCTTTCCCTTCCCTTCCCACGAGCTGACGCACTGGCGCTCCGTCACGGACGTGGAGTTCGCCGGCGGCATCACGCATCGGAAAGCTGACCGCCGAACGGGGTAGGAACCTCGTGTCGCCGAAGTCGACGTCCGGCGCGCAACCGCTGGGTCGACGCGGCGGCGAAGGACATGTCGGTATCAGCGAAGGAGTGGGACATCATGAAGATCGGAATCATCGGTGCGGGCCAGATCGGAGGCACCCTGACGCGCCGCCTCACCGAGCTCGGCCACGAGGTCTCGGTGGCGAACTCACGGGGACCCGAGAGCCTCGCGGATCTCGCCCGCGAGACCGGAGCGAAGGCCGTGACCGCCGCCGAGGCGGCCCGAGCGGGAGAGGTGGTCGTGGTCACGATCCCGGAGGCCGCGGTCCGAGATCTACCCGACGACCTCTTCGAGGGCGTACCCGACCAGGTCGTGGTCGTGGACACGGGAAACTACTATCCCCGGCGGCGCGACGGTCGCATCGAAGGTATCGAGCGAGGGTCGACCGAGAGCCGCTGGGTCGAAGAGCAGATCGGCCGCCCGGTGGTGAAGGCGTTCAACAACATCCGGGCGAACCACCTCCTCGAGCTCGGACGGCCCGCCGGACACCCCGACAGGATCGCCCTCCCCGTGGCCGGCGACCGCCCGCGGGACAAAAAGGTGGTCTCGGACCTCGTCGACCAGCTCGGATTCGACCCGGTCGACGCCGGTACGCTGGACGAGTCGTGGCGGCAACAGCCGGGTTCACCGGTCTACACGGCCAACCTGGACGCGGACGGCGTCCGGCGTGCGCTGGCCCAGGCAACGCCGGAGCGGGCGTCGGAATGGAGGGCCACCGAGAATAGTCCCGGCACGTTCACGGCTCCGGCCTGACGGCTCCCCACGTCACGGCAGGGCATCGGGGGGCTTCCCCCTGGGGCCCGCCGGCAGCCGCCGGAGCCCCCAACGGTTCTCTCTCCGCCCCGCGTCAGGACATCTTCTCGCGCAAGAGCTCGCTCACCCGCTTCGGGTCCGCCTTTCCGGCCGACCGCCGCATCACCTGGCCCACGAAGAAACCCAGGAGTCGCTCTTCTCCCTCGGCGTAGCGTCGGGCCTCTTCCGCATGCTCGGCCACCACCTCGTCGACCCATGCCTCGAGTCGGGCATCGTCACGCACCTGCGCGAGACCGAGTCGGTCCACCACCCCCACCGGATCTCCCCCCTCCTCGGCCAGCACGGCCAGCACCTTCTTGGCGGCCGACTGCGAAAGGGTGCCTCCCTCGATCAGACCGAGCAAGGCCGCCAGCGAACGGGGGGATACCGGAAAGCTCTCGGCGTCCTCCCCGCCGCTCTCGTTCATGAGTGCCTGCACCGGCCCCATGATCCAGTTCGAGGCGGCCTTCGGGTCCGGAACGAGCGCAGCGACCGCTTCGAAATAGTCCGCCGTGGCCGCCGATTGCGTCAGCACCTCCGCGTCGTACCCCGGCAGATCGAACGTTTGCTCGAAGCGTTCTCTGCGCGCACGCGGGAGCTCGGGCAACGCGTCGCCGAGGGCGCGCACGAGCTCCTCGGCCAGCACGAGCGGAGGAAGGTCGGGGTCCGGAAAATAGCGGTAGTCGTGACTCTCCTCCTTCGATCGCATGGGCCGGATCCGGCCTCGATGATCGTCCCAGAGGAGCGTCTGTTGGCGCACGGGCTCCCCCGCCTCCAGGAGTCGCGTCTGGCGCTCGATCTCGAGGGTGAGCGCCTTTTCGATCCCGGAGAAGGAGTTCACGTTCTTGATCTCCGTCTTCACCCCGAGCGCGTCCGTGCCGACGGGCCTCAAGGACACGTTCGCGTCGGCGCGCAGGCTCCCTTCCTCCATGTTGCAGTCGCTCACGTCCACATATTCCAGGATCTGCTTGAGCGCCTGCAGAAAGCTCCGGACGTCGGCCGGAGACCTCAGGTCGGGCTCGGTGACGATCTCCACCAGAGGCGTGCCCGCCCGGTTGAGGTCCACGGCGGTGCCGTCCGGGAAGCGGTCGTGGAGCGACTTGCCGGCGTCCTCTTCCATGTGGATCCGGCGGATCCTGACTTCCGCAGGACCGGCTTCGCCGTCGAACACCACCCGGCCTTCGGTGGCCAGGGGGCGCTCGAACTGCGTGATCTGGTATCCCTTCGGCAGATCGGGATAGAAGTAGTTCTTGCGGGCCCACACGCTCGTCCGATGCACCGTGCACCCGAGCGCCAACGCCGTGGTCACGGCGAGCTCCACGGCCTCTCCGTTCGTGACGGGCAGCGCACCGGGCAGTCCCAGGCAGACCGGACACACCTGCGTGTTGGGCGCCGCCCCGAAGGTGGTGGAGTCACCGCAGAACAGCTTCTTCTCCGTCCGGAGCTGAGCGTGCACCTCCATACCGATCACGGCCTCCCAGGCGCTCACGAGCCCACCCCGGCCAGCGAGGCTTCGAGCGATCCCGCGGCCGCGAGCATCGTCGCTTCCTCCCACCACGGAGCGAGGAGCTGCCCGCCCACCGGCAGCCCGCCCACCTCGCCGATCGGAAGGGAGACACCGGGGATGCCGGCCAGGTTCGCCGTGACCGTGAAGACGTCGGACAGGTACATCGCCACGGGATCGTCGATCCTCTCGCCCAGGGCGAACGCGGGACCCGGCGTCGTGGGCGTGAAGAGCACGTCGACCCCGTCCGCGAACACGGCCCGGAAGTCCCCGGATACGAGCCTCCGGGCTCTCTGCGCGGTGCCGTAGTATTGGTCGTGGTAGCCGGCCGAGAGCGTGTACGTCCCCAGGAGGATGCGCCGCTTCACCTCGTCGCCGAAGCCCGCGGACCGCGTGGCCTCCACCATCTCGCCCAGCCCGGCACCCTCTCGTCGCACCCCGAACCGCACCCCGTCGTAGCGCGACAGGTTGCTCGACGCCTCTGCGGGCGCGATCACGTAGTACGCCGGGATCGCGTAGCCGGTATGGGGAAGGGACACGTCACGTACGTGCGCCCCGGCCGAGCGCAGCCGCTCGAGCGCTTCGTCGACCAGGCGCCGGATCCCGGGATCGAGCGATTCGGGCAGATACTCCTTCGGAACGCCCACGACGAGCCCCTTCACGCCCCGCGTGACGGCCGCCCCGAGCTCCGGCACGGCCCGCGGTGCGGACGTCGCGTCCCGAGGGTCGTGGCCCGCCACGACCTCGAGGAGGCGTGCGGCGTCGTAGACGGTGCGCCCCAGCGTCCCCACCTGATCGAGCGACGACGCGAACGCGACGAGCCCGTACCGGCTGACCCTGCCGTAGGTGGGCTTGATGCCGACCACGCCGCAGAATGCCGCCGGTTGGCGAACGGAGCCCCCGGTGTCCGATCCCAGCGCGACCGGGACGAGGCCGGCCGCCACGGCGGCGGCCGACCCGCCCGAGCTTCCGCCGGGCACGCGGCCCGGGTCCCGAGGATTCAACGTCGGCCCGTACGCCGAGTTCTCGGTCGACGAGCCCATGGCGAACTCGTCCAGGTTCGTCTTGCCGACGACCACCGCACCCGCATCCACGAGCCGGCGGACCACCGTGGCCGCGTAGGGCGATACGTACCCCTCCAGGAGCCTCGAGCCGCACGTGGTCGGCAGACCGGTCGTGACGAGGTTGTCCTTCACGGCGACCGGCACGCCGGTCAGCGGAGCCGTGGCCGCAGGCGCCGTCAGGGTGCGCTCGTCGGCGAGGGAGAGAAACGCGTTCAGCGCATCGGGACCGTCCTCGCGACGGCGGATGGCCGCGAGCGCCGCGCGCGCGGGGTCCAGGGGCCGCACCCGGCCGGCCCCGACCGCCTCGACGATCGCCCGGATGTCGCTCACGAAGGATCCTCTTCGCCCGCCCCGTCGCTCAACCCCGGAAGTGCGGGCACCACGAAGAAGCCGTCCCTCCAGTCCGGTGCCGTCTTGCCCGGTCCCCGCGCGAGCTCGTCCGGCTCGTCGGCTTCGGGGGCCCTCACGGGCGAGACGCCTTCGGTCGACATCCCGATGTCGGAGAGATCCGTCAGCTCCAGCCCTTCCAGTGCGACCACGTGCTCGAGGATCCTGTTGAGCTCGCCCCGCATACGATCCAGCTCCCGGTCGTCGAGCTCGAGGTGTGCCAGCGTGGCGATGCGACGAGCTTCGGTGGGTCCGACGCTCATGGCCAATCCCTCTCCAAGCGGGCGTATCTCGCCACGAGCCGCTTCCTGCCGGCCTCGTCGAAATCGACGGTGACCTTCATGTCGGCGCCGAATCCCGAGATCTCCACCACGGAGCCCGAGCCGAACGTCTCGTGGATCACGCGCTCTCCCTTCACGAGTCTCGGCAGATCCTGATTCATGCTCTCGTCCGCCTCGAAGTCGGCGTCCGGGATCCAGCCACGCTCCTCGTGCCTGCCACGGTCCTCGTTCCTGCCGCGCGAGCCGCCCCGGTGGGGTGTGGAATGCGCGGCCATGCGCAGCCGCTCGCTCCTCCGCTCCTCCATGAGCTCTCCGGGGATCGCGTCGACGAAAGAGGAGAGCGTGCCGTACGTGTAGTCTCCGGCCCGCCTGCGCTGCCGCGCCCAGCTGAGCGAGAGCTTGTCCTCTGCCCGGGTGATGCCCACGTAGAAGAGGCGGCGCTCCTCCTCGAGGGCGCTCGGGTCGTCGTAGGCGCGACTCAGCGGGAAGAGCCCCTCCTCCAGGCCCGCGATGAACACGACCGGAAACTCGAGCCCCTTGGCGTTGTGCAGGGTCATGAACGTCACGGTGTCGGCATCGGGGTCCAGCTGGTCCACGTCCGCGACCAGAGCCACCTGCTGGAGGAAGACGTCGAGGTCCGTGAGTCCTTCGACCTCCTCGGCACCCAGACCCTCGATCGCCTCCGCGTCGAAGTCGAGCGCGCCCGCGATCAACTCCGCCACGTTCCGTGCCCGGTCCTCGCCGTCGGGGCCCTCTTCGACGAGGTGGCGCATCAGATCGAGCTCCTCCACCAGCTCTTCGAGAAGCTCACCCGCCGACACCTCGCTCGCCCGCTCGCGGTAACGCCCGATGAGCTCGGCGAACCCGCGGAGTCCGCGGGCGCCACCCGTCGGCACGTTCGGCGCCTCCTCCGCACGTGCGGCCGCCTCGAGGAGGTGCAGACCTCCCTCCCTCGCCCAGATCGCGAGGCGCTCCTGGGACGTGGCTCCGATACCGCGACGCGGCACGTTGACCACCCGATCGAAGGCGCCGTCGTCCCTGGGGTTCGAGATCAGGCGCAGATAGGCCAGCACGTCCTGGATCTCGCGGCGCTCGTAGAATCGGACGCCCCCCACGACCTGGTACGGAATGCCGTCGCGGAGGAACGCGTCCTCGAGGGCGCGCGCCTGCGCGTTCGTGCGATAGAGGACCGCGAACGAGCTGTAGGTCGCGGGCACGCCGTCCGCGAAGCGCGCTTTGATCTCACCGAGGATCCACCGGGCCTCGTCGCTTTCGTCCAGCGTCTCGACCAGGGTGATCGGCTCCCCCCCGGCCCTCTCCGTCCTGAGCGTCTTCCCCTTCCGGTTGACGTTCTCCTCGATGACGGCGTTGGCGGCATCCAGAATGCGCTGCGTCGAACGGTAGTTGCGCTCCAGTCGCACGACGGCCGCCCCGGGGAACGACTTCTCGAAGTCGAGGATGTTTCGGATGTCGGCGCCTCGCCACCCGTAGATGCTCTGGTCGTCGTCGCCCACGACCATGAGGTTACGATGGCGGGCGGCCAGGAGCTCGAGGAACCGGAACTGGGCGCGGTTCGTGTCCTGGTACTCGTCCACGAGAAGGAACGCGAAGCGGTCCTGGTAGCGCTCGAGCAGGGCCGGGTTGTCCTCCAGGAGCTGCACGGGCTTCACGAGCAGGTCGTCGAAGTCGAGCGCGTTCTGACTGCGCAGCTCCTCCTCGTAGACCGGAAAGACCTTGGAGACGTTGCGGACGAAGATGTCGAACGAGCCTTCGTTGTCGCGCACGAAGTCCTCGGCCGAGATCAGCTGATTCTTGGCGTTGCTCATCTCGGCGCGCATCGCCTTGGGGCTCCACCGCTTCGGGTCGAGGCCCACGCGCTCCTGGACCCGCTTCACCAGGCGGAGCGATTGGTCCTGGTCGAAGATGCTGAACGAGCGATCCCAACCGAGCCGGTCGGCGTGACGCCGCAGCAGGCGCGCGCCCAGCGCATGGAAGGTCCCGATCCACATTCCCGCGGGCTCGGAGCCCAGGAGGCGTGCGATGCGCTCGCGCATCTCGCCCGCGGCCTTGTTCGTGAACGTCACCGCGAAGATGCGGTCGGGCGGTACGCCGTGCTCCATCACCAGGTGGCACACCCGGGTGGTCAGGACGCGTGTCTTACCCGACCCCGCGCCGGCCAGCACCAGGATGGGTCCCTCGAAGTGACGAGTGGCCTGGCTCTGCTCGGGGTTCAGCCCTCCCAGATACGACGCCCCCTCCCCCATCCCGCTCGAAGCACCTTCAAGCATCGGCCACCGGCAGCCTGATCTGGAACGTGGTCCCCTCCATCCCCTCGAGCAGCTCGATGCGCCCGTGGTGCACCCCTTCGACGATGCGGCGGGACAACGCCAGCCCCACCCCCCAGCCACCGGACTTCGACGTGACGCCGGGCTCGAAGATCTTGTCGCGGATCTCGGGGTCCACACCGGGCCCCGTATCACGGATGCGCAGGCTCACCCACCCGCCCCCGACCTCGCGGGCGTACACCGAGATGCGCCCTCCACGTCCGGCCAATGCATCCAATGCGTTCTTCACCACGTTCTCCAGAGCCCAGATCAGGAGCACTTCGTTCGCCTTGACCCGCGGAAGCCCGTCGGGGATGTCCACCACCAGGTCGATCCCCCTTCCCAGCTTGGGAAGGCGCGCCGCCAGATACCGCTCGAGTCCTCTCACCACCTGACGGAGCGAGAGGCTCACCAGCTCCGGATCACGCCCGATGAGCTCGAAACGATGGCTGATCCGCTCGAGTCGTTCCAGGTCCTCTTCGATGGCGTCGGCCACATCGCTCTCTCCGAGCGAGCCCGGGCGCTCCCGGGGCGGCAGCTTGAGCACCTCCAGCCACCCCTGCAGCGAAGAGAGGGGCGTGCCCAGCTGGTGGGCCAGCTCCCTGGCCATCGCGGTCCAGGCCCGCTCGCTCTCGGCGCGGCGCTGATAACGGATCAACGTGAAACCGACGAACACGGTCAAGAGGAGTCCCCCCACCTGCAGCCAGGGGATCCACTGGAGCCTTCTCACCACCGGCGTGTCCCCGAAGTGGATCCGCCCGAGGTCGGGATCACCGACCGGGCGGTGTCGGGCGTCCAGGCCGCGCACGTACGCCTTCACCTGCTCCTGACCCTCGCGCGTGTGAAGATCCACCTCGAAGGGGAGGTTCTCCACCGCGGTAACGGTGTCGTTCGGTCCGGTGACCACCAGGGGCACCTCCGACTCGCGCACGATCGTCTGGAGGTTGAAGAGGGCGTTGGTCGCATCGGTGCTCGGATCGGCCATTCCAGCCTGCACCTCCGAGAACACCTTCGTCAGCGTCTCCGCGTCGCCTTGCAGGGCGCGCACGATCTCCTGGGTGTAGACGAGGTACCATCCCAACAGGAGAACGAAGAGCGTAGCGACGGCCAGAGGCCACTTGTTACGGATCATGTCCCCAGTGTGGCGGAGTTCTGCACCGGCGCGCCAGAGGGCGGGGTGCTCCTCTTCTTCAGCGAGCCGTCACGTCAACCGATCCATGCCCAGATAGGGGCGCAGGACCTCGGGGATCGAGACCGTGCCGTCCTCCTCCTGGTACGTCTCCAGGAGCGCGGCGACGATGCGGGGCAGCGCCAGCCCCGAGCCGTTCAGCGTATGGACGAACTCCGGCTTCTCCCCGGGGGCCGGGCGGAACCGGAGGTTCGCGCGCCTGGCCTGGTAGTCCGTGAACGTCGAGCAGCTCGAGACCTCCAGCCACGCACCGACACCCGGGGCCCAGACCTCGAGGTCGAAGGTCAGCGCGCTGCTGAATCCCAGGTCTCCGGTGGCGAGAACGACACGACGATAGTGCAGGCCGAGCCGCTCCAGCAGCGTCTCGGCGTGCCTCGTGAGCTCCTCGAGCGCCTCCCGACTCCGCCCGGGGTGCTCGAATCGGACCAGCTCCACCTTGTCGAACTGGTGCACGCGAAGGAGTCCCCGCGTGTCCTTGCCCGCCGCCCCGGCCTCCCTCCGAAAGCACGGCGAATAGGCCGTATACAGGATTGGGAGATCCGCACCCTCCAGCAGCTCGTCCCGGTGCAGGTTGGTGACCGGCACCTCGGCGGTCGGAATCAGCCAGAGGTCGTCCCGCTCGGTCTGATACGACTCATCGGCGAACTTCGGGAGCTGCCCCGTCCCGGTCAGCGTCTCCCTGGTCACCAGGTAGGGGACCCTCAGCTCGACGTACCCGTGCTCAGTGCCGTGAACGTCCAGGAACCAGGAGATCAACGCCCGCTGCAGCCGTGCCCCCGCGCCGCGCAGGACGGGAAAGCCGGAGCCCGAGATCTTCGCCCCGCGCGTCAGATCCAGCACGCCGAGCGACTCTCCGATCTCCCAGTGGGGCCTGGGCTCGAAGGTGAACGCGCGCGGCTCGCCCCAGACGCTGAGGATCTCGTTCGCGTCCTCTCCGCCCTCGGGTACCTCCGGAAGCGGCACGTTGGGCACTCCGAGCAGAATCTCCTGGATGGCGAGCTCCCGGTCCTTCACCACCTCGTCCAGCGCCGAGATGCGGTCGCCGACCTCGCGCATCGACGCGATGAGCTCGTCCGCCGACTGGCCGGACCGCTTGAGCTCTCCGATGCGCTTGGAGACCTCGTTGCGTTGGGCCTTGAGCTCGTTCACCTCGCCGAGGGCCTCACGGCGCTCCTCGTCGAGGCGTCGGACCTCGGAGACGAGCGTCACCAGCGAGGGATCACCACGGCGCCCGAGCCCACGCTCGAGCGCCTCGGGCTCATGGCGAAACCTGCGGAGGTCCAGCATGGCGGCCGCTCAGCCGGTCGGGACGAGGGACCGGCTGTTGCAGATGGGGTTCGAGTCGAAGATGAACTGCAGCGTGCCGTCCGTCGCGTTGACGTCGATCGGCTCCATCTTGGAATAATACCTGCAGTACGTGCCGTAGATACCGACGGTCTGACCCGAACGGATGACGTAGACGTTGCCCAGTTGTACCGGTACGGGATCCTGCGTGGAGTACTCCAGGGTGTCCTTGGGGGCCTCCGTGGCCTCGTCCAGCGTGAGCCCCGGCAGCACGGCGATGCCGGCTCCGGTGGGAACGTTCAGCGCGCCGGGCGGAAGCAGCACGATCTGCCCTCCCTGCGTATCGACCGCGATATCCCATGACCCGGTCGCGGAGGGATCTTCCACACGGTAGCTGTGTCTCTGGTGGAAGTTGAACGCGGACGGGAGGTTCAGATCGGGGCGGGCCAGGGAATACAGGACGACCGTGTCCGTGATCGCATAGGGCCAGCTCGGGGCGTAGGGGTTGTTGCATCCGGTGGCGAGCGCGGCTCCGACCGCCAGGGCGAGGGCGGCGAACGAGAGTCGTCGCGTGAGTCGAGAACGTGTGGATACGAAGCGCATGAAGACCAGGTCTCGGAGAGCGTTGTCGCCAGGGGCGCAGAGCGCGAAAGGTGCCGGAGTGGCCAGGACGGTGTCAACCCTTGAAACCCCCCGTCATTTCTTGACTTTACCCCACGTGCCGGGTAGGTTCCCCGCCCGTCGCGGAGGGCTCTCGTGCCAGGGAGGCACACGTGGCGTTCGAACCCCTTGATGCTACCTTCCGCCGACGCATTCTCGTCGCCGATGACGAGCCCCACATACGCAGGGTCCTCTCCACGCTTCTGGAAAGCAACTCCTTTCAGGTGGATGAAGCCGCCAACGGGCGGGAAGCCCTCGAGCGTGTGGCGTCGGAGGCGGTCTACGACTTCGTCCTGCTGGACCTGATGATGCCCTTCGCTTCGGGGCTCGAAGTCCTCCAGAGGATCCGGGAGGATCCGCGGCGCACGAGCACTCCGGTCATCATCCTCACGGCAAAGGGGCAAGACACGGACCGGGACGACGCGTTCGAGCGGGGCGCCGACGACTTTCTGACCAAGCCCTTCAGCCCCAAGAAGCTCCTTGCCCGAATCGAAGAGATCCTCGACAGACGCTGAGGGCCACACCTGGATCGTCGTCCTCGCCGGAGGGATCGGCTCGAGGTTCTGGCCCCTGAGCACGTGGTCGCGTCCGAAACAGGTGCTGCCCCTCGCGGGTCCCAGGCCGATGATCGCGGACACCATCGACCGCGCTCGATCGCTCGTTCCTGATGAGCGCCTGCGCATCCTGGCGGGCGCCCACCTCACCGAGCCGTTCTCCAGGGCCCTTCCCGATCTGCCACCCTCGAGCTATCTGGTCGAGCCGCAGGCGAAGGGCACGTGCCCGGTCCTGGCCTGGGCCGCTTGGGAGATCCTCCGTCAGGACCCCGACGCGATCATGGTCTCGCTGCACGCCGACCACCTCATCCGGCCGCTCGAGGCATTCCAGGAGACCGTCCGTACGGCGGCGCGCGTGGCCCGGGACCATGACCTCCTGCTCACCGTGGGCGCTCCACCCGACCGGGTCGAGACCGGCTACGGACACATCGAGCCCGGCGCACGGATCGAGGACGGCGTCGAGGCGTGGGCCGTCCGGACCTTCCACGAGAAGCCGGACGCCGAGACCGCGAAACGGTACGTGGACGCCGGCTACGTCTGGAACACGGGCATCTTCGTCTGGAAGGCCTCGGTCTTCCTCCAGGAGGTGGAGCGCCACGCGCCGGAGGTCGCCTCCCGCCTTCCCCTCCTCGCGGAGGGCGCGTCGGCGTTCTTCGACGCCGTGCCCGCCAGTGTGGTCGACAAGGCCGTCCTCGAGCGGAGCGGGCGGGTGGCCGTGGTGCGTGCGTCCTTCGCATGGGACGACGTGGGCGGCTGGGAGGCCCTGGCGCGCGTGCGCCCCGCCGACGATGCCGGAAACGTCCTCGAGGGTGACGCCACGGTGGTCGACGGCAAGAGGAATCTGGCCTACGCCGACGCGGGACGCCTGGTGCTCTTCGGCGTCGACGATCTGGTGGCCGTACGGGCGGGCGAGACCACCCTGGTGACCACACGCGCGCGCGCGCCGGACCTCAAAGCCCTGCTCGCCCGCCTCGAGGACGACGCCCCGTGAGCGATCCGCGCCTCTACCTCTTCGACGACCACGTGGCGCGAAGCTGGGCGCCGTTCAGCCTCACCCGCCCCGTGGGTGAGCTCCTCTTCGGCGTTCTCTCGCTCAGACAGCGGGCCGAGCGCCTCTTCGGCATGCGGTGCAGCGGGCATCTCTGCGGGGAGAGGCTCGCGGGCTTCGACGAAACCGGAGCCGCCCCCGGCATCTCCCGGAAGGGAGTTCCCGCCCAGGGCGTGAGGATCTTCCTCTCCAGTCGTGCCGTGCCGGAGTTCCAGGCGCTCCCCGACCTCTCCGCTCCGTCACGCCTCACGGTGGGCGGTGAGACCGTGGGCTGGATCGTGGAGGACGGGGCACCGCCGCCCGAGGAGTCGTGGCTCCTCCGGCCGGAGGGAGCTCCTGCCGACGGACCCACCCTGGCGCTCGACGGCGTGGTCCTCGGCCGTCCCTGGCACCTCATGGCGAACAACGCCGCCCGCCTGCTCCGGGACATCGTGACGATCTGGGCCAACGAAGACCATCCGGCCCCGCCCGGGGTGCATCGCCTGGGCGACGGCCCGCTCTCGCTGGGTGCCGGCGCGGAGATCGAGCCGGGCGTGCACGTCGACACGCGGGACGGACCGATCCGTCTGGAGGATGGTGTGCGCGTCCAGGGCCCCGCCCGCCTCAGGGGACCGCTCCACGTCGGGGCCGATTCGGTGATCCTGGGCGGTCGCGTGGGCATCTCCACCATCGGGCCGGTGTGCAAGATCCACGGGGAAGTGACGGACAGCGTCATCCTCGGCTACGTGAACAAGGCGCACGACGGGCACCTCGGCCATGCCGTCCTCGGCCGGTGGGTCAATCTCGGAGCGTTCACGACCAACAGCGATCTCAAGAACAACTACGGGAACGTGCGGGTGTGGGCACCCGACGGCGACGTCGACACGGGCCTCATGAAGGTCGGCTGCTTCGTAGGCGACCACGTGAAGACCGGGATCGGCACCCCGATCAACACGGGCACCGTCCTCGGCGCGGGGAGCAACGTGTTCGGGGGCATCATGCCGCCCTACGTGGTGCCGCCGTTCAGCTGGGGCTCGGGCAGCGATCTCACGGACTACCGCTTCGATCGGTTCATCGAGGTGGCGGTGCGGACGATGGGCCGTCGCGACGTCGAGCTCACGCCCGGGGTGCGTCGCATCCTCGAGGAGGCATGGACATCCGCCCGCAGACCGCCGGTCGGGTAGGGCCGGCGCACGGAGCCTCGGGTTGAAGATCGCGGTTCTGGGCAGTGGGAGCTCGGGAAACGCGACGCTCGTGGAGGCCGGTAAGACCCGCGTGCTGGTCGACGCCGGCTTCAGCGCGCGGGATCTGGCCCGACGTCTGGACCGGGTCGGGCTCGAGCCCGAAGCGATCGACGCCATCGTGGTGACCCACGACCACGGCGATCACACCAAGGGCATGGGCGTGTATGCGCGGAGGCACGGCACGCCGCTCTACCTGACCGAGCGGACGCGCGACGCCTGCGCCAGGCTCCTGCGCGGAAGCGAGCGGATCGTGAGCTATCGCCCGGGACGGGCCTTCACGATCGGCGACCTGCGCGTGGAGCCGTTCCTGACCGTCCACGACGCGGCCGATCCGGTCGGCGTCGCGCTGGTGGACGAGTCCACGGGGCACCGGTTGGGCGTCGCCACCGACCTCGGCAGGCCCACCACACAGATCAGGCACGCGCTCGAGGCGTGCGATCTCCTGGTGCTGGAGGCGAACCACGACGAGGTCATGCTTCGCACGAGCGCCTATCCGTGGGCCGTGAAGAGACGGATAGCGTCCAGCCACGGGCATCTCTCGAACCAGGCGGCGGCGCGTCTCGCCGTCGAGCTGCTGCACCCGCGCCTCGCGGGCATCGTCCTCGCCCACCTGTCGAACGAGTGCAATCGCCCGGAGCTGGCGCTCAAGGCGGTGGGCGAGGCCCTCGAGCGAGCCGGCTGGCGGGGGCACCTGGAGGTCGCCGCACAGAACGACCCGACCTCGGTCCTCGACGTGGAGATCCTACGGCTTCGGGAGGGGCCGTCACAGCTGAGCTTCCTGTAGCAGGTCCGGCCTCCCTTCCCTACAGCGCCTCGAACCTCCCCTGGAAGAAACGGAGCTTCTCCGGCTCATAAACGAACCGTAGGCCGCGGATATCCTGCCGGCGCTCGTAGAGCCGGATGACGCCGTCGGCCACCGCCCTCATGTGGTCGTTGGTGTAGACCCTCCTCGGAAGGGTCAGCCGCACCAGCTCCAACGCCGGCCGGTAGTTCTCCCCCGTCTTCGGATTGCGGCCCTTCGAGACGTTGCCGCGCTCCATGGCCCGCACGCCCGTCTCGACGAAGATCTCGGCCGCCAGGCGCTGGGCGGGATACTCGTCCTGATCGATGTGGGGCAGGAAGCGCTTCGCGTCGAGGAAGATGGCGTGGCTGCCCGGAGGAGTCACGATGGGCACGCCCGCGTCCAGCAACATGCGCCCGAGAAGCTCCGTCTGACGGACGCGGGAGCGGATGTAGCGGTCGTCGACCATCTCCTCGACGCCTCGGCTCATCGCGGCCAGGTCGGCGGTGGCCAGACCGCCATCCGTGACGTTGCCCTCGTAGATCCGCAGGAGCTCGCGGGCCTTCTCGGCCCACTCGGCGTTGGCGCGGAAAGCGAGGAGGCCGCCGATGTTGATGAGGAAGTCCTTCTTGCCGCTCACCGTGCACCCGTCGCCGTAGATCATCATCTCGCGGAGGATGTCCTTCACGGGAGTCTCGTGATAGCGCGGGTCGCGGCTCTGGATCATGTACGCGTTCTCGACCACGCGGGTGGCGTCGAAGAAGACCGGGATCCCCACGCCGGAGCAGTAGGCGTAGACCTCCTTCATGTTGTCCATGCTCACGGGCTGGCCGCCGGCCATGTTCACCGAGTGCTCGAAGGAGACGTAGGCGATCCGATCCGCTCCGTGCTCGTCGACCAGGGCGCGCAGCTTGTCCAGGTCGATGTCCCCCTTCCACGGGTGGGTGCTGTCCGCGTGGTTGGCCTCGTCGACGATCACGTCCACGAAGACGCCGCCCGCGAGCTCCTGATGCAGCTTGGTGGTGGTGAAGTACATGTTGCCGGGAACGAGCTGGCCCGGCTGGATCATGATCTGGCTCAGGATGTGCTCGGCCGCCCGGCCCTGGTGCGTCGGGATGATGTGCTGATAGCCCAGGGCTTCGCGAAGCACGCGGACCAGCCGATGATACTCGTCGCTCGTGGCCGCGCTGGCTCTCGTCGCCTCGTAGGCGGCCCACTGGTCACTGCTCATGGCCGACGTCCCCGAGTCGGTCAGCAGATCGATCGTGACGTCCGCCGATGGGAGCAGGAACGTGTTGTAGCCCGCTGCGCGGATCGCTTCCTCGCGCTGCCCTCGCGTCAGTGTGCCCACGCGCTCGATCGTGTGGATCTGATAGGGGAAGGTGTCGAACTCGTACGGATCCAGGTCGGGAAAGACCCAATGGTACACCATCTCGTCGCGCCACTCCCCCCTCTCGACCACCTGCAGCGCGCTCACCTCCGAGGCATGGGCGTGGAGCGCGATGATCGCGTCGGCCACCTGGTCGAGCTGCTCGTTCGTCAGCGCCAGCCGAGGGATCTGGACCGGAACCAGGCCCTCCGATCCCTTCCGGTGTTGGGCGACCGCCCGCACGCCGGACACGAAGTAGAGCGCCGCCGAGAAGGTGTCCCGGGGCGTCGTCTCGACGTGGGGAAGGAACGCCGGCGCGTCGATGTAGGCGCCGTCGCAGCCACGCTCCAGCGGGATGCCGGCGTCGCGGAGCCGCTGGGTGAAGCGCTCGGTCTGGAGCATCACCCAGTGGACCTCGTGCTCGTCCACCATCTCGCGCAGGCCCCGAGCGAGCACCTCCATGGTCCGGCCCGCCATGCCGCCATAGGTGTGCAGTCCCTCGAAGACCACGACCTCGTTCATGAGCTTCTCGTGATCGGCGGGGTTGTCCGTCGTCAGGATGCCCCCCGTGGGCGACTTCGGGTCTTGTGCGCCGTCGACCTGCAGGATGTGGCTCGTCTTGACCGCCTCCCGGACGAGGGCCGCGATCGAGCGGTCCGCCTGCGCCGCCTCGTGCCTCTGCACGTACCACGCGTTCTCGATGATGCGCGACCCGTCCAGCACCAGGCGCACGCCGAAGCGGTCGGCGAGCTGACGCACGGCGCGCAGATTCTCCAGGCTGAACGGATGCTGACCGTCGGCGAACGCCTGCAGATCGATGAGAGAGACGCGCCCCCCCGTCAGCACTTCCGTGAGCCGGTCGAGATCGATGTTGCCGGTGAACACCGGCTCCGAACGATCCCGAACGTCCACGACCTCCACCTCCCGGGGCACGAGAACATCCATGCGGTCTCGGCCGTTGCTCGGGATCACCGAGCCGGCAGGCACCATGGTGGAGACGAGAAGCTTGATGCTGCCCAGGATGTTGTGCGTCGGGCACACGTAGCCGTGACCGAGCACCTCGGAGACGGCGCTTTGAAGAGACTCGAAGTTCCGGCTGCCAGCGTACGCCTCGTCCCCGAGGAGCTGGCCCGCGAGCTGTTCCTGACTCGACGCGCTCGTTCCCGTCGAGCACATGTCGAACGTGATCTGCGACGGCGTCAGGTTGAAGACGTTGAAGCCGGCTTCGGCGAGATGCTTCTTTCGTTCTTCAGGGGTGGGGAAGGAGAGAAGGCGGACGGTCTTGATCTTGTGCGGCTCGGCGATGGGGCTGGGGCGACTCATCCCGCGGACTCCTCTTGTGTATGTGAAAAACGACCTCTCCCGGCGAGCCCCGGGACGAGCGGGGCGGCACGGATCTTCCCTAGAGGCCCAGCAACCTCAGGAAGTCGTTGGAAAGTGCCCACAACATGATTCCGGCGACGATGATCAGGCCCACGTTGCTCCACCGCAGGCGCTGCTCCACGGAGACCGCCCGACCCCGCACGGCCTCGATCCCCAGGAAGACGAGATGCCCGCCGTCCAGAATGGGAATGGGCAGTAGATTCAGCACCGCGAGGTTGATGCTGAACAGCGCCATGAAGCTCAGGAACGACTCCATGCCCGCTCGAGCCGCCTGTCCGGATGCCTCACCAATGGTCACGATGCTCCCCATCGAGCGGGGGGAAACCCCACCGGTGACGAGCTGCTTCAGGAACGACAGGATGGTGCCGGTCCAAGCCACCGTCTGGCGGTACCCGCCCACGAACGCCTCCGAAAGCGAGACGGACGCGTAGGCGGACTCTCCCTGCGGTGGGTAGATCCCTATCTTGCCCACCAGCTCCCTCTGGCCGTCGGGGCCCGTCTCCTCCTGCGAGTCCAGCGTCACCGGCCGGATGATCCGGTGTCCGTCCCGCAGGAGCGTGACCTCGACCTTCTGGCCCGGCCTCTTCTCGATCTGAGTGACGAACTCCCACCAGCTGTGGACGCCGACTCCATCCACCGACACGACTCGGTCCCCCGCCTCGATGCCCGCCCTGTCCGCCGGCGATCCGGGGTTGACCGCACCGACGCCGGCATCCAACCAATAGGAGATGGCGCCTTCCACCGGCGACATGGGAGATCCCGCGACCAGGATGCGCTTCGACTTGGTCTGAGGCATGCGGACGGTCAGCGTACGGTCGGGATCGGTCACCTCGACCCGCAGCGGTCCGGGCGCCGCGTTCGTGAAGGCCCTCTGCACATCGCCCCAATTTCGCACGACCTTGTCCCCGACCCGGACGATGCTGGCTCCGGGCTCGAGCGATGCCAAAGTGTCGGTGCCGGCCGGCAGGGAAGCCTCGTCCACGTGACCCACACGGGTCGTGGCCGCGCTGGGCCAACCCCAGTGGGCGATCACGAACGTGTACACGGCGAACGCGAAGAGCATGTTCATGGCGACGCCGGCCGAGATCACGAGGGTCCTGGCCCAGATGGGCTTGGCGTCGAAGTCCCGCGGTCCGGGGACGCGGGGCTCTTCCGACGTGCCTCCCTCGATCCGCTCCATCACCTCGTCGTCCATCCCGCCCATCTTCACGTACCCGCCGAGCGGAATCACGCTCACGACGTACTCGGTCTCGCCCCACTGGAAGCCCGTGAGACGCGGCCCCAGTCCGATTGAGAAACGCTGCACTTCGACGCCGACCGCCTTGGCGGCGAGGAAATGACCGAGCTCGTGCACGAAGATCAGCACACCGAGCACGATGACTGTCGCGAGAATCGTCGTCACCTGCTTCCCGTCCTTGCTTCGATGCCCTCGACCGCGTCCAGAGCCACCCGGCGGGCCTCCGCGTCCGCTGCCAAGACGTCGTCAACACTTCCAATGGGGTGCCGCCCAACACCGAACAGGGCAGCCCGCACCACGTCCGCCATCTCCGGAAACCGCACCCTGCCCTCCAGAAACGCCCGCACGGCGATTTCGTTCCCGG
This sequence comes from uncultured Gemmatimonadaceae bacterium, assembly GCA_964630935.1. Taxonomy (GTDB): domain Bacteria; phylum Gemmatimonadota; class Gemmatimonadetes; order Longimicrobiales; family Gaopeijiaceae; genus SZUA-318. The sequence continues at coordinate 31,677 of CAZVYM010000006.1, forward strand.
CGTTGTAGACCGCCGGCGCGCATCCCCCGCGTCGGCCGGAGTCCATCCCCAGCCGAAAGTGGGGAAACGCGACATGGTCGACGTCCTCGAACGTGAGCGCGGGCGCGCGCACCGGGTCGTAGGTGCGCAACGCCTCGTCCGCGATCCGCTGAGGATAGCTCAGGGCGTACAGGATGGGCAGTTCCATCGTGGGGAAGCCGAGCTGTGCCAGCACCGACCCGTCCACGAACTCCACGAACGAATGCACGATCGACTGGGGGTGCACCACGACGTCGATCCGGTCATACCCGAGGCCGTAGAGATAGTGCGCTTCGATCACCTCCAGCGCCTTGTTGGCGAGCGTCGCCGAATCGATCGTGATCTTGGCGCCCATGTCCCACGTGGGATGGTTGAGCGCCTCGTCGGGCTCCACCGCCCACAGCGACTCCGGATCCCGTCCCCGGAACGGCCCGCCGGACGCCGTGAGAATCAGCCGCTGCACGCTCGCCCGATCGTGTCCCTCCAGGCACTGGAGGATGGCGCTGTGCTCGGAGTCGATGGGGACGATCTCTCCCCCACCCCGTTCGGCAGCCTGCAGCACCAGTGGGCCTCCGGCGACCAGCGACTCCTTGTTGGCGAGCGCGAGGCGCTTGCCCGCTTCGAGCGCCCTCAACGTGATCTCGAGCCCCGCCGCTCCCACCAACGCGTTCACGACCACGTCCACGTCGTCGCGGGAGGCGAGCTCCAGCAGCGCTGCTCGTCCGAAGGCCCAGGCCACGCCCCGATCGTCGGGAGCGAAAGACGCGGATTCGTCCGCCAGGACCGCCACCGCCGGTCGGAACTCGGACGCCTGCCTCCGGAGTAGCTCCAGACGGCGGTTCGCGCCCAGGGCCTGGACCGAGAAACGGTCCGGGTGCCGGCGGACGACCTCCAAGGCGCTCCGGCCGATCGAGCCGGTCGAGCCCAGCACGGCGACGCGGGTCAACCGAACAGCCCCTTTACCGCGAGGAGCACGTAGGCGGCCGGCAACGCGAAGATGAGGGAGTCCGTGCGGTCGAGGACCCCTCCGTGCCCCGGAAACACGTTGCCGGAGTTCTTCACTCCGGCCTCGCGCTTCAAGAGCGATTCGACCAGGTCCCCCACCTGTGCCACGACACCCAGCAGCGCGCCGACCAGGGCCGCTTGCCAGACTTCGCGGATCGGCATGCCGGCCAGAAGCGGGCGGGCCAAGGCGTACCAGCCCATGGCCGCCAGAGCGGAGCCGACGACCCCGGCATATGCGCCCACCCACGACTTCGCCGGACTCAGCTGCGGCGCCATCTTCTTTCGGCCCCACGCCGTGCCGACGAAATAGGCCGCTCCGTCCCCGATCCAGGTCGTAGAGAGCGGCAATGCGACGATCGCGACGGCGGCCCACGAGGAAGCGCGCGGCTCGCCCCAGCCGAACGCGGTCGGCGAGGCGCGCAGGAGCGGGACGAACGCCAGCGCGAGGCCGCCGTAGAGCGCGCCGAACACGGTCACGGCCACCGCGCTGAGCGGCTTGCCCTCGGGCCAGCGTGCCACCATCGCCATGACGAGGGCGGCCGCCGTCAGGAGCCCGGCGGCGCCGAGGATCCAGGGCGACATCCCGCGGAAGCTCGGATGGCTCGCGGCCATGAGAACGAAGCTCCCGGCCACGAACATGCCCGGCCACCGGAAGGGCCGCACGTCTTTGGCCAACGCCATGTCGTACGTCTCGGCGGCCGCCTGGGCCGAAAGGAGCGCCAGCGGCACGGTAAGGACCCAGCCCCCGGCATACAGCGCTCCAACCACGGCTGGAACGCCGATGACCACGACGGCCACCCGCCGCGAGAGGTCAGCAGGCCCCATCGCGTGCTCCGCAGCTCACATACGCTGAGTGCCAAGAGGGTCGATGCGCCGCAGTGGCGAACCGCGACGAAAGGCTCTCCGTCCTCACGAGGTGGTCACCCGTCCGAACCGGCGTTCCCGCCGCTGGTAGTCGAGCACGGCCTCGAACAGATGCTCGCGCCGGAAGTCCGGCCAGAGCACCGGCGTGATGTGCAGCTCGGTGTAGGCCATCTGCCAGAGCATGAAGTTGCTGAGGCGGTACTCACCGGACGTCCGAATCAGCAGGTCCGGGTCCGGCAGGCCGGCGGTGAAGAGTCGGGACGCGAACGTCTCCTCGTCCACGTCCTCGGGTGCGAGCTCCCCTGCCGCGATTCGTTCCGCCAGGGCTCGGGCCGCACGCACGAGCTCCTCTCTGGCGCCGTAGGAGATCATGAGGTTGAGGCGTAGCCGATCTCCGCCTCGGGTACCCTCGACGATCGTGTCCACGGCCTTGCGGGTCGTGGCGTCCACTCGGTCGAGCTCCCCCAGGACGTGGACCTCGACGCCCTGGCGCCTCAACTCCTCCCGTTCCCGGCGGGCGTAGAGCTGGAGCAATCCCATGAGGGCGGACACTTCGCGGCGGGGCCTCTGCCAGTTCTCGGTCGAGAACGCGAACAACGTCAGGATCTCCACGCCGACCTCGATCGCCCCTTCGATGCACTCACGAACGGCCTTCATGCCCTCGCGGTGCCCGAGATGTCTCGGGAGTCCGCGCTGGCGCGCCCACCGCCCGTTCCCGTCCATGATGACGGCTACGTGGCCGGGGACGTCTCCGCTGAGGTGGATGCGATCGGCGAGCTCGGAGGCCATGGGCGAAGGAATCGATCCTGGTCAGATGGCCATGATCTCTTCTTCTTTGTGCTTGAGAAGCTGGTCCACCTTGTCGGTGTATTCCTGCGTGAGCTTCTCGAGCTCCTCCTCGCGGCGATGCCCCTCGTCCTCCCCGATCTCATGCTCCTTGATGAGCTTGTGCAGCTCGTCGCGCACCACGCGCCGCGCATGGCGAACGGAGACCCGTCCTTCCTCGGCCATCTTGTGGAGGAGCCGCACGTACTCCTTCCGCCTCTCCTCGTTGAGCGGAGGGACCGGCACCCGCACCACGTTCCCGTCGTTCGAGGGATTGAAGCCGAGATCGGCGCTCATGATGGCCCGCTCGACGTCCGCCACGAGGCTCTTGTCGAACGGTTGGACCACCAGCAGTCCGGGATCGGGCGTGTGTACGGTGGCCACCTGGTTCAATGGCATCTTGGACCCGTACGCTTCGACCCGAACGGTATCGAGGAGCGACGGTGACGCCTTGCCCGTCCTGACCGTCGCGAACTCGCGGCGCATCGCATCCAGGGCATCCTCCATGCGCCGTCTGGCTTCTTCCACCGTCGGCATCGCTGTCTCCTACGTCGGAAGGTCGGTGTTGAGGACCCGTCTCGCGAAGCGGATCACGGACCCCGCGGGGATCCCGGGCATCTCCTACGATACAAGAGTCCCCACGTGCTCACCACGGATGGCCGCCGCCACCACACCCCGGTTTTCCAGGTTGAGCACGATGATGGGAAGGTCGTTCTCCTTGCACAGGGAAACGGCCGGCGCGTCCATGACCCCCAGCTCACGGGTCACGACTTCCTGGAACGAGATGCGGGGAATGAACTCGGCGTTCGGGTCCTTCTTCGGATCGGCCGAGAAGACGCCCTGGACCTTCGTGGCCTTGATCACCACGTCGGCCTCCATCTCGATCGCGCGGAGCACCCCCGCCGTGTCCGTGGAGAAGTAGGGGTTGCCCGTTCCACCCGCGAAGATCACGACTCGACCCTTTTCCATGTGCCGCATCGCGCGCCTCCGAATGTAGGGCTCCGCGAGCTGCTCCATGCGGATCGCGGTCATCACGCGCGTCTCGACCCCCTTGGTCTCAAGGAGGTCCTGTACCGCCAACGCGTTGATGACCGTGGCGAGCATCCCCATGTAATCGGCCTGGACCCGGTCCATCCCCTGCCGGGAGGCGAGCGCTCCGCGCACGATGTTCCCGCCGCCGATGACCACGCCGAGCGCGATGCCCATCCCCGCGACGGACTGGATCTCGTCGGTCAGACGATCCACGACCGAAGGCTCGATCCCGAAGCCCAGATCGCCGGCGAGCGCCTCGCCGGACAGCTTCAGAAGGACCCGCCGGTACTTCGGCTCGCGCGTTTCGTCGGTCATCGTGGCCTCCCTTGCGAAGGTCGACCGTCAGGCCGACTCGCCCACCTTGAACCGGGCGAAGCGAGCGACCTCGATCTTCTCACCGGTCTTGGCCGAAACCTCCGTGATGAGCTGCTCGATGGTCTTGTCCGTGTCCTTCACGAACGGCTGGGCCAGGAGGGTGTTCTCCTCATAGAACTTGCGGAGCTTGCCTTCCACGATCTTCGCGGCGATGTGCTCCGGCTTGCCCTCCTCCTTGACCTGCTCCAGGTAGACGGTTCGCTCCCTCTCGACCACCTCGGCGGGCAGATCGTCCTTCGAGACGGCCAGCGGTGCCGACGAGGCGATGTGCAGGGCGAGATCCTTCGCCAGAGCCTTGAAGTCGTCGGTGTTGGCGACGAAGTCGGTCTCGCAGTTCAACTCGACGATGACCGCGGTGCGGTTGTCGAAGTGCACGTAGCTCCCGATCGTCCCCTCGTTGGCCGCCTTCTCGGAGCGCTTCGCCGCCCTCGCGGCTCCACGCGCCCGGAGGAAATCGATGGCCTTCTCCACGTCGCCCTCGGTTTCCTGAAGGGCCCTCTTGCAGTCCATCATGCCCGCGCCCGTGCGGTCGCGGAGCGCCTTGACGTCCTTCGCGCTGATCATTCTACCGTACCGATCCTTAGGTAACGTCGTCGTTGCCGCGCCCACGTCCTCGTGGGCTATGAAAAGAGGCGGAGGGAACGGCGGGTTTCGAATCCGCCGCTCCGGCTGCCGCCTCGGTCAGATCTCCAGATCCATCGGATCCGGATCGAGAACCGCCTCCGTCCCGGTCCTCGAAGCTACTCCTTGCCCTCCGACTCTGCCTCCGATGCCTTCTCGGCAGGCGCCTCATCGGAGGCCTCCTGCGCGGGCGCCTCCTCGGAGGCTTCTTCTCCGGACGCCTCCGCCGCGGCGGCCTTCTTCGTGCTCTTCTTCGGGGCCTTGGGCTTGCTCTTCTTGGCCGGAGCTTCCTCCGCCGGAGCGTCGTCGGACGCCGCGGCTCCCTCCTTGTCCTCGTCGCCGTCGGTCTCGTCTTCCTTGCGGTGCTGGGCGATCACCTCCGGCCGCGGCCGACGCTTGCGACGCGGACGCCGACGGGCGGGACGCTCCTTCTCGGTCGTCTCCCCCGTCTCGGTCGAGTAGGTGGTCGCCTCCATCTCGTCCGCGCGGCGCCTCTCGTCGTCGGGGACCTCCTTCCGCGCCACCTCGATCGAATCGGCGATCGCGCCGGCGATGAGGCTCACGGAGCGGATCGCGTCGTCGTTACCCGGAATCGGATAGTCGATCGGATCGGGATCCGCGTTCGTGTCCGTGATGGCGATGACCGGGATACCGAGCCGAGCCGCCTCGCGCACCGCGATGGTCTCGCGCTTCGCGTCCACGACGAAGACCGCGCCCGGCAGGCGCGACATGTCCTTCACGCCTCCGAGGTACTTCTCGAGCTTCAGACGCTCGCGCTCCAGCAGGAGCTGCTCCTTCTTCGTGTAGAACTCGAAGGCGTTCTCCTCCTGTCCCCGTTCCAACTCCTTCAGACGCCGTATCTGTTTGCGGATCGTCTGGAAATTGGTGAGCATGCCGCCGAGCCACCGCTCGGTCACGAAGAAGGCGCCGCAGCGCTGCGCTTCCTGCTCGACCACGCTCCGAAGCTGCTTCTTCGTGCAGACGAAGAGGACCCGCTCACCCTTGAGGACGACCTCGCGAACCGCCTGCTGAGCGGATTGGAGGCGGTCCAGGGTCTTGCGGAGATCGATGATGTGGATGCCGTTGCGTTCCGTGAAGATGAACTGCCGCATCTTCGGATTCCAACGGCGCGTCTGGTGCCCGAAATGGACGCCAGCTTCGAGGAGCTCGTTGAGACCGACTTCCTGCATGCGAGATCTTCTCTACTCAGGTGGGGCCGATTACGCCCCGATCAGGATGGATCGAAGCGATCAGCGCTTCGAGAACTGGAACCGCTTCCGCGCCTTGGGTCGTCCCGGCTTCTTCCGCTCGACCTTCCGGGAATCCCGCGTCAGGAGGCTCTTCTCACGCAGCGCGTGCCTCACTTCCTCGTCGTGCGTGACGAGCGCACGCGCAAGAGCCATCCGAACCGCGTCCGCCTGGCCCGTCAGCCCACCTCCGGTCACACGCACCTGCACGTCGAACTGACCTTCGAAGCCGGTGACCTTCAGCGGCTCCACGATGCGAATGCGGTGCGTCTCCCGGGGGAAGTACTCCGCCAAAGACCTGCCGTTGACCTTCCACTCGCCCTTTCCGGAGCGCAGGAGCACCCGGGCCACGGACGTCTTGCGTCGGCCGACGGTCTGGATCTGGTTCTTGTCCTGGGCCATGTCGTTCGGATCCCTCTTCTCAGATGCTCAGGGTTTCGGGCTGCTGGCCCTGGTGCGGATGCTCGGCGCCCGCGTAGACCTTGAGCTTCTTGCCCATGGCCCGACCGAGGGTGCCCTTGGGCAACATCCCCTTGACCGCGAGCTCGATCACCCGCTCGGGATGCGTCTCGATCATGCGGCGAAACGGGATGTGACGCTCGGCGCCCATGTATCCGGAATGCCGGAAATAGGTCTTCTGATCGGCTTTCTTGCCCGTGACCTTCACCTTGGACGCGTTGATGACGACCACATGGTCGCCCGTGTCCAGGTGTGGCGTGTACATGGTCTTGTGCTTGCCGCGCAGAATGCGAGCGATCTGCGTCGCGAGCCGTCCAAGCGGCTTGTCGGCCGCGTCGACGATCCACCAACGGCGCTCGATCTCGTGGGCTTTGGGCGTGTACGTTCTCATGCGTGGCGCGCGAAAGTGCGGTTAGAATATAGAGCTTTAAATGATATCCGAGGGCCCATGGGGTGTCAACGGGCCGGCAGCCCGCGCCGACGCTGGTCATGTCGGGCCTCCTTGGGTATCGTTGGGGCCTTGCGGGCACGGTCCGCCGAGCGCGGACCAGAGCCTGCCCGCGAACGGTCACGAGCCATCACCGGGATCGAACTGGATACCATGCCGACCAACGACTTTCCCCCGAACGAGTGGGGGCTCATTCTCGGAGGGTCCAGCGGGTTCGGCCTCGCGAGCGCCCGCAAGCTGGCCGAGCACGGGCTGAACCTGTGCATCGTCCATCGGGACCGGCGTGGAGCCATGCGGCGCATCGAACCGGAGTTCGAGTGGATCCGCTCCCAGCGCGTCGAGCTGCGCACGTTCAACACGGACGCCCTCGATCCAGAGTCGCGCGCGCAGGTGCTCGACCAGCTGGGGGAGATCATGGGTGAGCACGGACGCGTGCGCGTTCTCCTCCATTCCATCGCCTTCGGGAACCTCAAGCTGATCGCCCCCGAGCGCCCGCCGCGGCCGAGCATCGCCCATCGCCTCGCCGAGGAGCTCGGCGTGGAGCCGGAAGAGGTCGGCGCCGCGGTGGATCGACTCTTCGAAGAGGGCGTGGACGGCCTGCAGGGCGTCGCCCGCCCGCCGGAGTACTCGTCCGCGGCCTTCATCGAGGACGAGGACATGGCGCGGACCGTGCACGCCATGGGAACCAGCCTTCTCGGGTGGACCCAGGCGGTGCACGCCCGGGGGATGTTCGCACCCGACGCGCGCGTGCTCGGGTTCACGAGTGAAGGCAACGCCGTGGCCTGGAAGGGGTATGCCGCGGTTTCGGCGGCGAAGGCCGCACTGGAGTCCGTCTCGCGCTCGATCGCCACGGAGATGGCGCACTTGGGAATTCGCTCCAACATCATTCAGCCGGGTGTGACCGACACGCCCGCCCTGCGTCTGATCCCGGGAAACGCCCATCTCAAGGCGCAAGCGCGCAGGCGGAACCCGTTCGGCCGGCTCACGACGCCGGAAGACGTGGCGAACGTGGTGTACCTCCTGTCCTTGCCGGAGGCGGGCTGGATCAACGGGGCGCTCATCCGGGTCGACGGCGGAGAGCACGTGTCCGGGGTGTCCGAATGAGCCTCTATTTGCACGGGCTGGGCCATTTCCATCCCGAGCCGGAGATCACGAACCGATTTCTCGAGGAGCTGGACATCGGCACCAGCGATGCCTGGATCATGGAGCGGGTCGGAATTCGCTCGCGCCGGACGGTCCTTCCGCTGGACTATATCCGCGAGACGCGGAACCGAGACCCCAACCAGGCGATGGAGGCGGCGCTCTACACACACGCCGAGACCGGCAAACGGGCAGCGGAGATGGCGGTGGCCCGGGCGGGCATCGAGTTGGGAGACATCGGCATGGTCGTCACGGGCTCGAGCCATCCCAACTCGATGTCACCGGCCGATGCCTGCTACGTGGCCGAGGCGCTCGGCCTGGAGGTGCCCGCCTTCGACATCAACTCCGCTTGCACCAGCTTCTTCACGGCGTTGTTCATGCTCTCCGGCATGGGTCCGGAGGCCTTGCCGGAGTTCGTGCTCGTGGTGACGCCCGAGAGCCTCACGACGACCGTGGACTACGACGACCGCTCGGCCTCCGTGCTGTGGGGCGACGGAACCACGGCGGCCGTGCTCTCCACGCGGGTGCCTTCCCCGGTGGAGATCGTCGGCAACACGCTCCACTCGAGCCCCGCCGGCTACGACAAGGTCGTGGTGCCGGTCGGTGGACACTTCCGCCAGGACGGCCGCACGGTCCAGATGTTCGCGATCAAGAAGACGGTTCGGCTCTTACGCAAGCTGCAACGCGCCTACGCGGATCCCGAGCGCCGCTTCCACTTCGTGGGGCACCAGGCCAACCTGATGATGCTCAGCACGGTCTGTGGCCAATGCGACATCCCCGACGAGCGCCACCACTCCAATGTCACCGACCTGGGCAACACCGGGGCGGCCGGAGCTCCGTCGGTGATCTCGATGAACTGGGACTCGTTCGGTCCCGGTGACGACATCGCGGTCGTCGGGGTGGGATCGGGACTCACCTGGTCCGGGTTCATGCTGCGGTTCGGAGCCACGACGTGACGTACGAAGAGTTCAGGGAACGAGACCGGTTCGACTTCGAAGATGTCCTCGCCATGGCCTACGGGCGACTCGTGGCCGACCCACCCGCGGGATTCGGAGCCCGGCTTCCTCTGCCCCCCATGCTCATGGTCGATCGTATCGAGCACATCTCGCGCAGCGGTCGGAAGGGGCGCATCGTGGCCGAGCGGGACGTCCGCGTGGACGACTGGTTCTTCCAGTGCCATTTTCTCGGCGATCCAGTGCAGCCCGGCTGTCTGGGCGTGGACGGGATCTGGCAGCTCATCGGGTTCTACTGCGCGTGGAATGGTGCGCTGGGTACGGGGAGGGCGCTCGGCTGCGGCGAGGTCGAGTTCTTCGGCCAGATCCGTCCGCACGACGGGGTGGTCCGCTACGAGATCGACATCGCCCGCTATCAGGAGCTGCAGAAGTCGGGCTCGGCGATCGCTATCGGCGATGCACGGGTGCTCGTCGACGGCGAGGAAATCTACGAGATCAAGCGTGCGAAGGTGGGTGTCTTCCGCGACATCGACTACCCCGACTATCCTTTCCGATCCAGAAACGCACGCGGCGGGAGGATGGAAGAGTGAGCGAGGTCCTCTCGCCCGAGCAGGTGTTGGCGTTGATTCCACAGGCCGAGCCGTTTCGGTTCGTGGACGAGATCCTCGAGGTCGACGAGGATCACATCGTGGCTCGGTATCGTTTTCGACCCGACGCCGACTTCTTCCGAGGCCACTTTCCCGGCAATCCGGTCACCCCGGGGGTGATCCTCCTGGAGTCGATGGCTCAGGTGTCGGTCGTGGCGCAAGGCATCTACCTCCTCGCGCTGGAGGGTGGGATGGAAGAGGTCGAGAGGAGGATCGCGCTCTTCACCGACGCGGAGGTCGAATTTTCCGGGCTCGTCAAGCCGGGGGAGCGCGTGACCGTTTCAGCCAGGAAGAAGTTCTTCCGCAGGTCGAAGATCCGAAGTGAGGCCGAGATGCATCTGGATGACGGAACCCTGGTCTGCTCAGCGACGATTTCCGGGATCGGAGTCCTCCGGTGAGCCGGCGTGTGGTGGTCACGGGCCTCGGGGTGGTCGCGCCCAACGCCGTCGGCGTGGAGGAGTACGCGGCCGCGTTGCGTGAAGGACGCTCCGGCTTGCGTCACATTCCGGTGATGGAGGAGCTGAAGTTCGCCTGCACCGTGGCCGGCGTGCCGCAGGGCGTCGACGAGATCGCCGAGCGCTACTTCGCGGAGGACGAGTTGCTGGCGATGAACTCGAACCACCGCTACGGGGGAGTCGCGGCGATCGACGCGTGGACCGACGCCGGGTTCGAACGTCCCGATCCCCACGACGATCATGTCCACTGGGACGCGGGTGCCATCATCGGCACCGGGATCGGTGGCCTCGATACGATCGGCGAGAAGCTCGTACCACTGACCAACGAGGGACGCGTCCGCCGTCTGGGCAGCACGGTGGTCGAGCAGGTCATGGGGAGCGGCGTCTCGGCTCGGGTCTCCGGCCTCCTGGCGCTCGGCAACCAGGTGACCTCCAACTCGAGTGCGTGCAGCACGGGAACCGAAGCGGTCATCGAGGGCTTGTACCGGATTCGCGCGGGTCTGGCCGAGCGCATGCTGTGCGGTGGCACGGAGGGCTCGAGCCACTACATCTGGGCCGGATTCGACGCGATGCGCGTGCTCTGCCGCACGCACAACGACGACCCCGCGGCGGCCTCGAGGCCGATGAGCGCCTCCGCGGGCGGATTCATTCCGGGCAGCGGGGCGGGCGTGCTCCACCTGGAGAGTCTGGACAGCGCGCTCGAGCGCGGAGCGACGATCTACGCAGAGGTGTTGGGCGGAGCGCTGAACTGCGGCGGACACCGCATGGGGGGGAGCATGACCGCGCCGAACCCCGAGAGCGTGCAGCGCTGCATTCGCTCGGCCGTGGCCGACGCCGGCATCGGTCCCGACGAGATCGACGCCATCAACGGACACCTGACGGCTACGGGAGCGGACGCACGCGAGGTGGCCAGCTGGTCGAGGGCGCTCGGCCGGACGCCGGAGAGCTTTCCGAAGATCAACTCCACCAAGTCCATGATCGGACACGCACTGGGCGCCGCTGGAGCGCTCGAGTCGGTCGCGTGTATTCTCATGTTGCGCGAAGGGTTTCTGCACCCCTCACTGAACTGCGAAGATGTACACCCGGAGATCGAGCCCTACGCCGACTCGATCCCGCACGGATTCCAGGAAGCTCCCGATCTGCGTACCATCATCAAGGCCGGCTTCGGCTTCGGCGACGTGAATGCGTGCGTGGTCTATCGGCGCTGGGACGCTCAAGAAACCTGAAAAGGAATCGGCAAGGAGAAGCGTGATGACGAGAGACGAGGTGTTCGCCAAGGTGGTGGAGATCATCGCCCCCTTCGCCAAGGACAAGGAGGCCCTTGAGAAGGTGTCTGAAGAGACGAACATCCTCCAGGAGCTGAAGGTGAACTCGGCGCGACTGGTGGACGTGATCCTCGAGTTCGAGGACGAGTTCGACATCGAGGTCGAAGACGAGGACGCCGACGCGGTCAACACCGTGGGCGACGCGGTGGAGCTCATCCTGGCCAAGATCTCCTGAGGGCACCTCCCTTGGCCGAGCTTCCTACCCGCACCCGTCTGGCCCTCTGGGTCCAGCGTCAGGTCGGCCGCTTCTCGGGCGTCGTCTGGATCCCGACGATCGCCTTCATTCTGCGCGTGCTCCTGGGCTACCGCATTCGCAACGCCGCCGAGGTGCGCCGACGCTTCCGCCGGCTCGTACGGGAACACAAGGGTCCCCTCCTGATCTGCGCGAACCACCTCACCATGGTCGATTCCGCCCTGGTGGCATGGGCGCTGGGCGGAAGCTGGTGGTACGTCCTCAACTACCGACGCATGCCGTGGAATCTGCCCGAGTACCACAACTTCGCGTTCAACTGGATCAACCGGGCCGCGGCGTGGGTGGCCAAGTGCATTCCCGTCGTCCGGGGCGGAAGCCGGGAGCATGTGTCCAGCGTGCTGCGCCGCATCCAGCACCTCCTGTCACGAGGCGAGACGGCCCTGATCTTCGCCGAAGGCGGCCGCAGTCGGAGCGGCAGGGTCCAGACCGACTCGGCCGCGTACGGGGTGGGACGCATCGCCGGCTCCGTGCGTGATCTCGGCACGCTGTGCGTCTACCTCCGTGGGGATCGACAGGCGAGCTGGTCCACGGTACCGGCCAGGGGCGACTCGTTCTACGTGGACTTCGAGCTCTTCCATCCACGCTCGGCGCATTCGGGCCTGCGCCAGTCACGTGATCTCGCTCAGCAGATCGTGGCCAAGCTCGCGGTCATGGAAGAGGCGTACTTCGCGAGCCTGGGCAGCCCCGCGACTACATGAAGGTCTCGAGGAACCGTGCGCGGGAGGCGTGCCGCAGACGCTGGAGCGCCTTCTCCTTGATCTGACGCACCCGCTCCCGGGTGATGCCCAGGAGCGAGCCGATCTCCTCCAACGTCATCGGCTCCTGGTCGTCCAGACCGAAGTACAGCCTGAGGATCTTCGCCTCCCGCTCCTTCAGCGTTCCGAGGGCCTCCTCGATCGAGCTCTTGAGCGCGTGCTCGTAGGCCTCGTCCTCGGGCCCGGGTGAGTACTGGTCCGGGAGGTAGTCCAGGAGCCGGTTGTCCTCACCGGGCGTAAGAGGCGCGTCGAGGGAGAGATGGGACTGCGAGATCGCCAGCGTCCGCTCGACCTCCTCCTCCGAGATGTCGAGCCCTTCGGCGATCTCCTCGACCGTCGGCTCCCGCCCGAGCTCCTGCAGGAGCGATGAGCTCCGTCGGCCGATGCGGTGCAGCGCCCCCGCCCTGTTCAGGGGTACGCGGACGATCCTGCTCTGCTCGGCGAGCGCCTGCAGGATCGCCTGCCGGATCCACCAGACGGCATAGCTGATGAACTTGATGCCCTTCGTCTCGTCGAACTTGTGGGCGGCGCGGATCAGCCCGAGGTTGCCCTCGTTGATGAGATCGGAGAGCGGCACGCCCTGATTCTGGTACTTCTTGGCGACGGAGACGACGAAGCGGAGGTTGGAGCGCACCAGCTTGTCGAGTGCTTCCTCTTCCCCTTTGCGGATGAGCTGGGCGAGCCGCACTTCTTCAGCACGGTCGATCAGCGGGTACTGGCTGATCTCCTTGAGGTACTGATCCAGCGACCCTTCCCGAAACGAGCGTGAGGTGGAGAAGGCCATCGATGCGTCAGGGGCGGGAGGGATGTCATCACTGCCGAAGTCGAGGGCACGCGTGCGTGGAGCTCCCGCGTGTCCTCCGACCCCGACATGATCGGGGGGCGAGCGCGCGCGCGCAACCGCCCGTCGCCGGATTCCCTCGAACGGCTCTCCGCTCCCGGGTGCGTGTAGCTAGCGGATCGCCTCGCCGATCCGCCTCCAGCGTACATCCTCGAGCCAGGGAAGGTCGTCCGGCGCCGTCGGATCGAAGGAGTAGTAGACGAACCACGGCTTGCCGAGAATGGCGCTGCGCGGGACGAAGCCCCAATACCGGGAGTCCTCGCTGTTGTCGCGGTTGTCGCCCAGGACGAAGAAGCTGTCGGGAGGCACCACGAGCGGGCCCCAGTTGTCGCGCGTCGGGTGGTCGCCTTGCGGCGCCGCCGACAGATAGTTGGACTGCCACCGCATGTCGGGATGGACCACGTCGCCACGCCGGTCGATGTAACGAACATAGGGCTCGTGGACCGGGTGCCCGTCCAGGAAGAGCTGCTTGTGGATCATCTCCAGCGTGTCGCCGGGGACGCCGACCAGGCGCTTCACGTAATTCTTGTTCGGGTAGTCCGGCGGGACGAAGACGATGACGTCACCACGCTCCGGCTGCTCGAACGCCGGGAGATGGATGCTCGTACCGGGAATCTCGGCGCCGTAGACGGCCTTGTTCACCAGGAGGAAGTCTCCGACCAGGAGCGTGTTCTCCATGGAAGAGGTGGGTATCCGGAACGCCTCGACCACGAACGTCCGGATGAGCAGGAAGAGGACGAACGCGACGGCGATCGACTTCGTCCAGTCCCACATCGACGTGAGAACGCCTCGCGTCTCACCTCGGCCTGATCTCTTCTCTTCGGGGAGGGCCTGACCGTCCACTTCTCGGTCGGGGTCGTGCACGTTCCTACGCTCCTGGCTGGCGTGCGCGTGGGTACCGGGCCAATGCCGCGTCTACACGAGGTCGGCCGACGCCGTTCCATCGTTCCATGCTAGCACTCTGGCGCCGATCGGGGCCATGTTCTTCTCTGGTGGCGGGGTGGCGCGGAAGTCCGTCGAACACCCGGCTGATTCGCCTCAACGCCGCGGTCGAACACAAGAGGGAGCCCCTCATGCCGATGTCGTCCCCCCATCATTCGGCCCCCCGCACACGGCCGCTCGGCGTCGTCACGGGCACCCTGGCGATCGTCGTCCTCGCGTGGATGCTCCATCCACGCTCCTCGGGCTCCGACGCGCCGGCTCCGGTCGGAGCGACGCCGACGATCTGCCCGTCCGGGGAGACGTGCGACACCGCGGTGGGGACCCCGTCCGTAGTCACGCCCGCATCCGGCGGGCCGATCGTCCATGCCCGCGACGTCTGTCCCGGCACCGGCTACCTCTGCGCCGGTCTGGCCCGTGACGGGCACGTCCTGATCCACCATTGGACGGACTTCTCCGGCACGATCGTGGTTCACGTCCCGCTGCCGACGGGAGAGAGCACCACGGACGCACGGAGTCTCCGGCGGGCGGCGGAGGCCGGCCTCAGGGCGTGGAACGGACAGCCCTTTCCCGTGCTCGTCGACGAAGGTGGAACCCGCCCCGCGAACTTCTCGGTCACGTGGGTCCGCTCGCTCGGCGGCAAGAGGATCGGGCTCGCCCACACCCAGTGGTCGAACGTCCGGGGTCTGCGCGCGATCTCGATCCAGCTCGTGACGCGAGATCCTCTCGACCCCACCCGGGTTCTGGATCCCCGACAAGTCCAGTTGGCGGCGGCACACGAGATGGGACATGCCCTCGGGCTTTCGCACAGCGACTCCGAACGGGATGTGATGTACCCGTCCAATACCGCGACGGCTCTGAGCGCCCAGGACTATCGGACGATGGAGGCCCTCTATGCGCTGAAGGACGGAACGGAGATCGTTCGGTGAAGACGGCGAGGCTCAACCTCCGGCGCCGAGCGTCACCCGCCCACCGACGAGAACCGTCCGCCCGGGGGCACCGAACCCCAGCACCTCCTGATAGGACTCGTTCAGCAGGTTCTCTCCCCGCACCGTCAGTGTGAAGCCCGGCCGATCCCCCTCGGATGCCCACACGCGGAGCTCCCCCCCCACCGCCAGATCGTGGTAGCCGGGCAGCACGACCCGGGTGGCGGGATACGTGCTGAAGTCCCGATCGTCTCGAGGGCCGACGACGGTCAGCTGGACCGAGGCCGTCGCGCCGCGGGCCGACGTCCAGTCCCCTCCGACGGTCACGGTGCTCGCCGGGCGGCGGAGCAGACGTCGTCCATTCTCGAACGCCGAGCCCGGCCCTCCCTCGGACCCGCCGTCGAGCACGCGCGTGCGCAATCCGGTCCAGGACCCGTGGAGCCGGAGCTCGCCCAGCGACGCCCGCGCCTCCAGCTCGACACCGCGAGCGGAGGCCCGGCCCACGTTGTAGAAGTTCGGAGCTTCGGGCGACGGCGGTGCGGCCACGTACTGGATGAGGCCGCTGAAGAGCTGGGAGAACCAGGACACCCTGACGTCGATTCGACCTCCGGCGAGCCGCTGCTCCGCCCCGGCTTCCCAGGACAGGGACCGCTCGGGAGCCAGCTCCGGATTCCCGCGCGCGAAGCCGGTGGCGTAGTTCTCGTAGAAGGTGGGCTCCTTGATCCCCAGCCCCGCGGAAGCGCTCACGCGCGGACCCGACGTCCCGAGGGGCGTCCAGGTCGCGCCCAGCTGCCACGTGCCGAGTGTGCCGTAGCGCTCGTTGTTCTCGAGGCGTCCACCGACGTTGAACGCGCCGGAGCCACGACGACCCGTCAGGTACGCGTAATACGCGCGATTCCAGCGGTCGTATGCGCTGTGATCCGACGACGCTCCCCATTGGCTCGCGGACTCCGTGGCAGAGCGCTGACGCTCCTCCTCGAGCTCCCACCCAACCGTGGCGACCGCGTCGTTGAAGTGATAGCTGGCACGAACGTCGGCCGACGTGCGGCGCACGTGGTCGAGGCTCGAGGACGCGAAGTAGCCCAGCGTGTCCGCCGGACCGTCCTGGGCGTCCTCGGTGCCGCCGACCGTCCGATGGAGTCCGAGCTGGGTCTGGATCTGGAGCGCCCCTGCCACCCGTCGCGTGGCACCCACGCTCACAATGGCGTCCTTCTCGCGCGTGAATTGGTTACGGTCCACCACCTGACCCGACCCGTCGGTCGGAAAGTGATAGGTTCGGCGACCGAGCCGCACCGAGGCGTGCGCACGCGTCGCCGGATCCGGATGGAAGCGTAGGCCGCCGTCCACCACCGTGTGGACGTCGCCGTTGTTGAAAGGCAGGATGCCATCCGTCGAGAGCCTCGAGACGCCGAGTGAGTAGCTCGCTTCGTCGCTCCCGCCGGAAAGGTCCGCGGCCCACTCCCTTCGCCGGTAGGTCCCGGCCCGCGCTCGCACGCGCAGGCGAGCCGGACCTCCTCCGCCGTTCGTGATGATGTGGATCACGCCGGCCACGGCGTCCGAGCCATAAAGCGCGCTCTGGGGACCCCTCACGATCTCGATCCTCTGGACGTTGTCCAGAGTCAGCGCCGAGAAATCGAACGCTCCCCCGGGCTGGTTGACCTGGACTCCGTCCACCATCACCAGCACATAGTCGCTTTCCCCGCCTCGAAGGAAGACCGAGGTGGAGGCCCCCGTCGATCCGGCCTGGGCCACGGTGATGCCGGCCACCTCCCGCAACGCGTCCTGAACCCGGGTGAGCCCCTGCGCGCGCAGGTCGCTTCCCTCCAGCACGGTCACGTGCGTCGAGATCGAGGTCAGCGGCCGAGGTGTCGGGCTGGCCGTCACCACCAGCCCCTCGATGCGATAGGGATCGACCTGGGCGGCCAGTGGAGCTCGCGAGCAGAGCGCGAGCAGCGGAGCGGTCCACAGGATCGTGCGAGAAGGTGTCATCGTAGAAGCGTCCCGTTCTGTTCCGGGGAAGAACGGGACGCTTCGAGACGTGCCCGACTCGGCCCGTCCCCCCTCGGAGACGATGGCGATGGCACGGGGGGTCACGTCTCCTGGCTCGAGGTCGCGTTGCTCGCCTTCCCGGGGAAGATCCCCAGTGGCTTCGGTGAGCAAGCGTTCCGAGCGACGCTCGGACCTCTCACAGTGGCGGGGCCGCGCCGGTCTCACACCGGCTTCCGTAATGACCCACCCGTCGATTCGAATTGTGGAGCGAACGTAAGGCCGAGGAGGCCGCGCGAGCAACTTCGTTCGCCGAACGCCCGAGTGGGCTCGCTCACTCCTCCCGGACGAGCCCGTACTTCTCGATCTTCTTGTAGAGGTTCGACCGGGGCATGTCGATGCGTCGCGCGGTCTCCGCGACGTTCCAGTCGTTCTCCCTCAGCTTCTGGAGGATGTAGGCGCGCTCAGCACGGTCCTTGAAATCCGAGAACGTCTCGGCCTGCAGGAGCTCGCCGGCCATGGAAGTGGGCGTGGCGCCACCGGACGTCTGGATCTGCACGTCGTCACGGCCGACCGTATCGCCGCTCGCCAGAATCAACAGCCGCTCGACGGTGTTGCGCAGCTCCCGCACGTTTCCGTGCCACTCGAGGCGCTCCAGCGCCTCGACCGCTTCGCCGGTGAACGTCCTCGGGCTCACCCGGTCGGCGCGCACCATCTGGTCGGTGAAGTGGCGCACCAGCATCGGGATGTCCTCCCGTCGCTCCCTCAAAGGAGGGATGTGGATGGGCACGACGTTCAGGCGGTAGAAGAGGTCCTCACGAAAGCGTCCCTCCTCGATCTCTTCCGCGAGATCCTTGTTCGTGGCCGCGAGCACCCGCACGTCGACCTCGATGGCCTTGGCCCCGCCCACCCGGGTCACCACTCCCTGCTCCAGGGCTCGCAAGACCTTGGCCTGTGCGGCCAGAGACATGTCGCCGACCTCGTCCAGGAAGAGGGTCCCCCCGTCGGCCTGCTCGAACTTCCCGGCCCGGTCCTGGACCGCGCCGGTGAAGGAGCCTTTCATGTGGCCGAAGAGCGCCGACTCGATGAGCTCGGACGGAATCGCCGCGCAGTTGACCTCGACGAACGGCCCCTCACGCCGATCCGAAAGCCGGTGGATCGCCCGGGCTACCAGCTCCTTGCCTGTCCCGTTCTCTCCGGTGACGAGGACGCGGGCGCCGGTGGGAGCCACGCGCTCCACCCGCTCCAGCACCCGGCGGATCGCGTACGAGTTGCCGACGATCTCGTAGCGGCTCTCGACCTGCGTGCGCAGCGCCTCCATGTTCGCCGTGAGCCCCTTGAGCTCGAGGGCCCGGCGAAGGGTGACCAGGAGGCGATCGGTGTCGAGCGGCTTCTCCAGGAAGTCGTAGGCGCCCTTGCGGGTGGCCTCGACGGCGGTGTCGATGCTCCCGTGACCCGAGATCATGATCACGAGAGACGTCGGATCCTCCTCGCGCAGCCGCTCGAGCACTTCGAGGCCGTCCATGTCGGGCATCTTCACGTCCAGGAAGACCACATCGGGATGGAATGAGCCGGAAGCCCCAAGCGCTTCGGGGCCGTCTCCGACGGCCTTCACTTCATGACCTTCGTACTCGAAGAGCTGAACCAGGGCCTCTCGGATGGACCGTTCGTCGTCGACCACCAGGAGCTTGGCCATCGGTCACCGCCCGGCGAGCAGGACCAGACTGTCCTGCTGGACGAACGCGGACTTCAGACCATCGGGAAGAGGGACCATCAAGGCGTCCTCCGGGATGCTGTCGCGACGGTCGGCTGCCAGGGCGTCCAGAACCGTACCGATCATTCGCTGCGGGAGTGGGATGTGCGCGGCCTGGATCCGGTCGACCACAAACGCGAGGTGCCGCTCATCGATCCGCACCAGAGAGCCACGCATCTCGATCAGAACCGTGTCCGGGAGGATCCCCACGACCGGCTCCAGGCGCGGGAGTCGGGGAAAGGCGGCCACGGCGACCTTCGCCGAGGCCTCGCCCAGGCCGTTCTGGAGTCTCAACGTCGGCTCGCTGACCCCGGGGGGTATGATGCCGGGAACAGCATAGCGCAATACGGAGGTGAGCTCGGTGCCGCCGAAGGCCAGTCGGTCCCCGGCCTTCCCCTCGCGGAAGCGCTCGAATCGAGCGAGGGTCGAGTCGGCGAGCTCCGGGGATGGCGAGGGCGGTGCTTCGACCGCGGGAGACGAGCCGTTGCGGTCGAGAAGGCGAGCCGCCTGTCCGAACACCAGGTCGCCCCACCGGAAGCCGGC
Source organism: uncultured Gemmatimonadaceae bacterium (assembly GCA_964630935.1). GTDB lineage: Bacteria > Gemmatimonadota > Gemmatimonadetes > Longimicrobiales > Gaopeijiaceae > SZUA-318. The sequence goes on from CAZVYM010000006.1 coordinate 51,087, forward strand.
CCAGGCCACGACTACCAGCACCGCCGCGATCGACAGCTTCTTGGTCAAACCGTGCACCGATCGTCGCTCCCCACTCGACTAGCAGCCCGAGGTAGTAGAAGTACGGCGGCTCGCGTTCCGCGCACCACGACTAGGCCAGCTTCGCGCTCGAGACGATGCTGTAGCGAGCGCCCTCTCGAGACAGATGGCTCCGCATGAGGTCCACCGACCGCACCGGGATCGTCCCGTGGTACTCCATCTCCGCGACGACTTCGTCCAGTCCACGGTACGAACCGGCGCCCATGTCCTTGTCGGCTCGCCCGAGGGTCACGTGAGGGTGGAACGCGCGGGTCTCCGGATCGAAGCCGCAATCGCCCAGAGCCCACTCGAGGTCCTGCTTCAGGCATCGAAGCTCGGGGCTGGCCTCCACGCCGAGCCACAAAACCCGGGGCCGCCGAATGGTCGGGAACGCGCCGAAGCCCGACAGATCCATGCTGAACGAGCCCGTCGATCCCGCCACACGGGCGATGGTCTCCTGGACCCTTGAGATCTCGCTCTCCCGCACCTGGCCCAGAAACTTGAGCGTAATGTGAAACGCGTCCAGATCGACCCACCGCACCGGCAGATCCTGCTCCCGGAGCGGCCGCGCTGCCCGCTGGATGCGCTGCCGTTCCTTCTTCGGGAGGTTCAGAGCGATGAAGAGCCGCATCTCTCGGTAGCCTTGCTCGTAGATCTCTCAGGACGATGCGACCAGCCGGGGACCGGCGATGGCATCGACGCCCCGCAACGCACGCTCCACGTCTTCGATCGTGGAAGCCCACCCCACCGACAACCGAACCGCACCGGTCTCCAGCGTACCGAGGAGCCGGTGTGCTTCCGGGGCACAGTGCAGGCCTGCACGCACCTGCACGTCCCATTCCCGGTCGAGCCGAGTGGCCAAGGTGGCCGGATCCACCCGGTCGGCCGTGATCGTGACGATCCCGACACCGTCCACGGCTGCAGGAGACCGTACCCGGACACCTCGGATCGACGCAAGGCCCTCGCGAAGGCGAGCCTTGAGGGCGGCCTCGTGGACCCGGAGCGCCTCCACGCCTCGATCCAGCACGAAGGCCACGCCGGCGGCGAGCCCCATGATGCCCGGCGCGTTGAGCGTGCCGGCCTCGAGGCGGTCGGGCATGGCGGAGGGCATTTCGCGTTGCTCGGAGCTCCCCCCCGTGCCCCCCCGTAACAGGGCTTCGACCTCGAGGCCTTCCCTGACCCAGAGACCGCCGGTCCCCTGGGGACCGAGTAACCCCTTGTGCCCGGTGAACGCCGCCAGGTCCACGCCATCGTCGGCGCACCGAAGCGGAAAATGGCCGGCCCCCTGGGCCGCGTCGCAGAGGACCCGAGCCCCGGCCTCGTGGGCCAGCTCTGCCAGCTCGCGCAGCGGGAGTCGGTTGCCCAGGACGTTGGAGGCGCTGTTGACGACCAGCAGCTTCGCTCCATCCAGCAGCCGCTCCGCCTCGGACAGGTCCACGTCTCCCTCGGCCGTTCCGGAGAGCATGCGGACCTCGATGCCCCGAACCTTCTCCAGATAGGCGGCGGGCCGGAGAACCGCGTTGTGGTCGTAGGCCGAAAGAACGAGGGCATCGCCCGGCTCGAGCGTCCCCCAAAGCGCCGTGTTGATCGCGTGGGTGGCGTTCTGGAAGAACGCGATCCGCCCGGGGTCTCCACGCACGCCGAGGACCTCCTGCAAGCCTCGGCGGCATTGCAGGGCACGTCGTCCTGCATCCACCGCCGCCGCATAGCCTCCTCGACCGGGGCTCGCGCCCCCCTCGAGGAGGAACTCGGCCACGGCGTCCGCGACCACACGCGGACGAACGGCCGACGTAGCGGCGAAGTCGAGATAGTGGCTCATTCCCCCGGAATCCTCTCTTCCGCGGACAACGGAGGCATCGGTGCGCGAGCCCCTTCCTTGCCCTCGAGCGGGTTCAGGTAGACCCGCTGCGTAGGATACGCCAGGTCGATGTCCGACTCGCTCTTGAAGGCGTCCAGGATCCGCTCCCAGAGTGCCTGGCTGGTCCCTCGCCGCTTCCTCGGCTCGCAGAGATAGCGGATCGTGAGGAGCACGCCGCTGTCCTGGACGGACGTGTAGACGGTCGGCGTGAGCGTGGGATAGTGGATCAGGTAGCGCCTCGCGGTCTGCTTGAGGGTCTCGGCGGCCCTTGAGCTCAGGTCCGCCGTCTCCTCCACGGCGATCTTCTCGAGGATCTCCTTGGCTTTGTGCCAGTCGCTCTCGAACGTCATCAGCACGGGAAGCTCGTTCCACAAGAACGGAAATCCGGCCGAGTAGTTGGCCAACGGCCGCTGGAACACCAGGGAGTTCGGCACGTGGATGATGCGCCCCGTGCTCTGGTCCGCCCCGACCCAGTTTCCGACCTCCAGGATCGTGAACTGGAAGATACGGATATCCACCACGTCCCCCGCGTGCTCGCCGATCTGGATCCGGTCGCCCGGATCGAACGGCCGTCGCCACATGATGAAGATCCAGCCCGCCAGATCCGCCACCAGGTCCTTCAGCGCGATGGCCAGCCCGGCGGTGATCAGCCCGAGAAACGTCCCGGGCGACTTGACCGCCTGCAACCAGATCTGCCCGACCAGGAGCACGCCGACGATGAAGACCGCGTACGACGTGCCCTTCGACCACTTGTATCGGAGCCGGGTGTCGTGGACCTGGCGCTCCACGAGCGCCAGGACAACCCTGCGGGCCACGACCAACAACAGCACCACCACCAGGGACTCGACGAGCTTCTTCGGGGCGTCCGCGCCCAGCACGGGAATGGGGGGCAGGGTGGCCTGCATGGAGTCCTCCGCTGTACGACGGGTGGCGCTACCGGCGCGTGGGGCGGCCTCTTCCCGCGGATGTGATGACCACGACCGCTCCTATGATGATGGCGGCGGCCAGCACGGAGCGATAGGTCAGCGGCTCACCCGCCAGCGCCCAACCCAGGAAGAGCGCGACCACCGGGTTCACGTAGGCGTAGGTCGAGACGCGGGCGGGCGTGGACACGGAGAGCAGCCAGATGTAGGCGGCATAGCCCACCAACGCTCCGAATACGATGAGGTAGCCGAGCGCCAGAAGGGACTTGGTGGACACGCTCGCGGGGTGCACGTCCGAGATCTCTCCGGTCACGACGGATCCGATCGTCAGAGCGGTGCCCCCGCTCAACATCTGCATCGCGACCCAGAGCCGGGGACGGGGCGGCTTGGCGGCGTGCCGGGAGTAGATCGAGCCCGAAGCCCACGAGAGGGAGGCCCCGATCAGAACCAGGCCACCCACGAGCTCTTGCCGGCCCCCCGCCCCGACGCCCGGAGAGCCCACCAACACGCCCATTCCCACGAATCCGGCCAGGACCCCCACACCCACCCTGAGGCCGGGGCGCACCCGGGAGCCCCATCCCCAGTCGACCAGCACCATCCACAGGGGAACCGAGCCGACGAGGAGCGCGGTGAGGCCCGACGGAACCCACTGCTCGGCGACCACGACGCCGCCGTTGCCGACCCCCAGGAGAAGCGTGCCGACCACCGCGGCGTCCCGCCACTGACGAAGCTCCGGCCTGGGGGCTCCCCGCGCCCGGGCCCACGCGTAGAGGACGCTGCCCGCCACGAGAAAGCGGACGGCCGCCATACAGAGCGGGGGGATCGTCTCGATCGCGAAACGGATCGCGAGGTAGGTGGATCCCCAGATGAGGTAGACGGCCGTGAACGCGGCCACGACGCTCGTGGTGGACGGGGCTTCGTCGACCATCGGCGGGGCCGCCACGGCGTCGCGCGTGCGTGACATGGCCGGGAAAGGTAGGTGCATTGTCAATGGACGCGAGAGGACGCGTGCCCGTGCCTTCTCAGTGGACGAGGGGACGCTCGAAGACGCGCTTCCATTCCGTGTAGGCCGGCTTACGGTGTAGGCTCGTGTCCATGATGCCCATGTGGGCGAAGTTGGAGAGGCCGGCCGCCCGCTCGGGGTCGAGGCCGTAGGCGTCGATGTCGAGGTCCGTGAACGTGAGCATCACCCAGGCGCGCGCACCCACGCCGTCGAGCAGTTCCTCGAAGCGATTCACGAACGCCACCTGCTCCTCCGGTGTGCCCGTGGACCATGGAACGTCCGCCGAGCTCCATCCGCCCTCCACCAGGATGAGAGGAAGGTCGGTGGCGTCCGCGAAGACCTGGAAGTAGTCGTCCGGGATGTCGGACGGTGCGTCGAATGCGAACACCGGGTACGAGGACAGGCCGAGGGCGTCGATGTCGAAGTCGCCGATGAGGGCGAAATCGTCGATGGGCTCGGGCCCGAGGACCCCGTTGGCCTCGTCGGCCTGGAACGAGACGAACACCTGCGACGACGGGCTCACGGCCCGCACCTGGGGCGCGAGCTCGTTGACCATGTCCCGGATCGTACGGTAGAGGGTCGAGTCGCCCCTGGCCGCGAGGGTGTTGATCTCGGAGGCGAGGCCCATGTAGCGCGGCTGGATCCGCCCGGCGATCCGGAGCACCCAATCCTCGTGCATCGCCCGGATCGAAGGCTCGAGAATGCTGTGCCCGGTGGCCAGGAGGCCCGGATCCTCCTTGCGGCGATCCAGCCCGTCGAGCGGATCGACCAGGAAGATGATGTCCATGCCGAGGGAGCGCAGATAGCTCGCCACCGCGGCGCGATCCTCCACGAGGCTGTCGACGGACGCCCCCGCGAGGATCTCCTGCCAGGGAACCGGCTGCTGCAGGATCGCGATGTCCGACACCTGGGCCATCGAGTCCATCGTGGCCAGGAGCAGCGACACGTCGGGACGCGGGGCGGTCGGGGCCCACCCCATCCGGTAGGTGCGTGGTGCGCCCTGCTCGGGGTCCGTCCCCTCGTCTCCGGCGTGGCATGCCGTCGCACCCAGCAGCATCGCCGTGAGGATCAGAAGGCTCCTGCGTACCGTCATTTGACTCCCGTCCGAGTGTCCCTCGGGTGACTCCCGACACGTCGGAGCTCCGGGCGCCTACCTCCCCCGACGGTCCAGCGCCCTGTACTGCAGCGCCTCCCGGGCATGCTCCTCTCGAATATCGGGAGCCCCGTCCAGATCGGCCAAGGTTCTCGCCACCTTGAGGACCCGGTGGTAGGCGCGCGCCGAAAGGCCCATCTGGTCGACACCCCGCTGGAGCAGTCTCGCGACCCCGCGCGAGGGCCGGCACCACCGCCGGATCTGTGCAGGACCCATCTGGCCGTTCGCGTGGACGCCATCGATGTCGGTGAAGCGCGCCTGCTGCCGGGTGCGGGCCTCCACGACGCGCGCCCGCACCTCCTCGCTCGACTCCCCCGCCCGATCTGCAGAGAGGCTTCGGAACGGCACCGCCGGCACCTCGACGTGCAGATCGATCCGGTCCATGAGGGGGCCGGAGACTCTCGAGCGGTAGCGTGCCACGTGGCCTGGATCGCACAAACACCGATCGGACCCGTCGCCATGGTACCCGCACGGACACGGGTTCATCGCCCCGACGAGCAAGAAGCGGGCGGGAAAGCGTGCCGAGGCGCGGGCTCGTGAGAGGTGCACGTGCCCATCCTCGAGCGGCTGGCGGAGCACCTCCAGCACGTTGCGGTGGAACTCCGCCAGCTCGTCGAGGAACAGCACCCCGTGGTGCGCGAGGCTGATCTCCCCGGGCTTCAGCGGGACACTTCCCCCGACCAGACCCGCGTGGCTCACCGTGTGATGGGGCGCGCGAAACGGCCGACGGGTCACGAGCGCGCCACCGCTCGGGATCCTCCCCGCGACGGAATGCACGCGGGTCACCTCGAGCGCCTCCGTCAGGGTCAGCGGCGGGAGGATTCCAGGCAGCCGACGCGCCAACATGGTCTTGCCGGATCCGGGTGGACCGAGGAGCAGGAGGTTATGCGCTCCCGCCGCGGCGACCTCCAGCGCTCGCTTCGCGTGCTCCTGTCCGCGCACGTCGCGCAGGTCGAGTCCGCCCGGAGCCCCGGCCTCCAGGAGAAGGGCCGGGTCGACGCGAACCGGGGTCAGGTGCGGACCTCCGTTCAGGTGTGCGGACACCTCCCCGAGCGTGCGCGCACCCAGGACTTCCAGGCCTTCTACGACGGCCGCCTCCCGCGCGTTCGCCTCGGGAACCACCAGCGTCCCGATTCCGGCCCGTCGGCAGCGGGCGGCCACCGGCAACACGCCGCGAACCGGACGAAGCTCACCTCCGAGGCCCAATTCTCCGAGGAAGGCGGTCCCCGCCGTGCGCTCGCCGTCCACATGCTGGGCCGCCACGAGCAGGCCGACCGCGATCGACAGATCGAAGGCGCTTCCTTCCTTCTTCACGTCGGCCGGGGCGAGGTTGACGGTGATGCGTCGCTGCGGCAGCGGGTAGCCGACGTTTCTGAGCGCCGCGTGCACCCGTTCCCGGCCCTCCCTGACCGCGCCCTCCGCCAGCCCGACCACGGTGAAGGCCGGAAGGCCCGGAGCGAGGTTCACCTCGACCTGGACCAGATAGCTGTCGACCCCCTGGACGGCGGCCGTGAGGATGCGGGCGAGCATGCTCCACGATGTGGCCGGAGAGGGGGCGGGAGGATGGGCCGATCGGCCGCTGCTCGCCTCAGACCGCGAACTTCGGCGGGTGCTTCGTGTGGAAGTCGGTCGCGTCCTGGAACGCCTTCGCCACCAGGAGCGCTTCCGCGTCCCCCCACAACCGACCGACGAACGAGATGCTCGCCGGCGTGCCCTGGTCGGTGAACCCGCTCGGTACCACGGCCTGGGGTTGGCCGGTGAGGTTCGTCATCTGGAGGACGCCGGAGTCACGTCCGCCGCCGAACGACGGGGTGACGAAGACGTCGATCCCTTCCAGGGCCGCTTCGAGGGCTCCCATCACCATGCGTCGCACACGGTTGGCACGCAGGTACTCGACGGCGGGAATCATCTGGGCCGTACGGAACTCGTTCGGCCAGCTGTTGGCCGTCTGGCGCTTGAGGAGGTCGTCCCTCCCCGACCGGGTCAGATCGTCGAACGCCGCCGCCGCCTCGGCGTCGAGGATGATCCCGAGCGCGCCCAGCGGATACTCGTTCGGCAGCTCCACCGGCACCAGATCGAAGCCGAGGCCGTTCACGACCTTCAGCGCGGCAAGATCCATCTCCTTGCCCCGGTGGTCATTCTCGAAGGCGCTCTTGTAGTAACCCACCCTCAGCCCGGATGGACCCCGCGTGGCGTCCCAGTTGAACGGCACGGTGCGCGCCGTGGGATCGACACCGTCCGCGCCGTGGATGGCGTTCAGGACCAGAGCGCAGTCCTCCGCGCTCCTGCAGAGCGGCCCGAGCTTGTCCATGCTCCAGGACAGCGCCATCGCGCCGGCGCGGCTGACGCGCCCGAACGTCGGCCGCAAGCTGCTCGTGCCGCAGCGCGTCGACGGCGAGATGATGGAGCCCAGCGTCTCGCTCCCGATCGCGAACCCCACGAGCCCTGCCGCCGTGCACGCGGCCGGCCCCGCCGAGGATCCACTGGAGCCCTGGTCGAGATTCCAGGGGTTCCGTGTGCGGCCCCCGTACCAATAGTCGCCCTGGGCCAGCGCACCCAACGTCAGCTTGCCCACCAGGACGGCCCCCGCCTCGTCGAGACGCTTCACGACCGCCGCATTCTCGTGGATCACCTGATCGGCGTAGGGCTGGGCACCCCACGTGGTCTTGTAACCTTCGGTGGCCAGAAGGTCCTTGGCCCCCCAGGGGATTCCGTGAAGGGGTCCCCGGTAGTGCCCATCGGCGATCTCCCCGTCCGCCCGCCTGGCCTGGGTCATCGCCAGGTCCTCGGTGAGCGTGACGACCGCCTCGAGCGTCGGGCCGTACTTCTTGAGCCGAGCGAGATACATCTCCGTGAGCTCGACGGCCGTCGCCTGACGCGAGCGAATCAACGCCGACAGCTTCGTCACGGGCCAGAACGCCACCTCCTCGATGTCCGAAGGCCGTTCCACGGCCTCGTGCGTCATCCGGAACGCTCGAGTCTCGGACGGATAGGCACGTCCCGGAAGCATGGGATCGAACAGGAGCGCGGGCGCCACGCCGTTCGGGATCGGCCGCTCGTGCAGCGCCTGATACGACTTCAGGTTCGCGTCGAGGCCCCGAAGCATCATCTCACGCTCGTCGTCGCTGAACGACACGCCGGCGACCTTCTCGGCGTCGGCGAGCACCGCCTTCGTCACCTCACCCTGCTGCTGCGCCTTGGCCCAGAGCACTCCCGGGAGCAGCGTGCCACCCAACCCGGCGACGGAGAAGTAGCCCATGAAGCTGCGGCGATCCAGGCGGCGCGCCTCGATGCGCGGCGGAGCCGACCCCGTCGCGGCTCCGGCGGCACGATCATCGCTGCTGGGCTTCATCATTTCGCTCTCCTCGGCGCGTGCGGTGAAAAGCGATACCTTGGCGAGGGAGTTCGCCCACCGCAAGCGTGGGGAAATCCCCGCTTGTGTCCATTCCCTGCTCCGGATACCATTCGGCCCTCGGCCGACGTGGAAATTGGCCGGAAGAGGACCATTTCAGACGAATCCGGATCCATCAAGGGAGCGCGTCCATGAAGGTCGCCGTCCTCAAGGAGACACGGCCCGGAGAGCACCGCGTGGCGTTGGTGCCCCAGGGCGTTCAGGCACTCATCAAGTCGGGGCTCGATGTCACCGTGGAGAGCGGCGCGGGCGTCGCGTCGGGCGCCTCGGACGACGCCTATCGTGAGGCGGGCGCCTCGGTCGCGTCGAGCTCGTCCGAAGCGCTCCAGGGCGCCGGTCTGGTGCTGAGGGTCAACCCCCCGTCCGTGTCCGACCCGGACGAGGTCTCGGGGCTCGGCGAGGGGACGATCCTCGTATCGTTCCTCAACCCCCTCGGCAACCTCGAGCTCATGAAGAAGCTCGCGGCCGCCAAGGTCACGTCCATCTCGATGGAGTTGGTGCCGCGCATCACGCGCGCCCAGTCCATGGACGCGCTCTCGTCCCAGGCGACCGTCGCCGGATACAAGGCCGTCCTCATGGCGGCCGATCTGCTTCCCAAGTTCCTGCCGATGTTCACCACCGCCGCGGGCACGATCCGTCCTGCCAAGGCGCTGGTCCTCGGCGCGGGCGTGGCCGGGCTGCAGGCGATCGCCACCGCGAGGCGTCTCGGCGCCGTCGTGGAAGCGTTCGACGTGCGGCCGGCGGTCAAGGAGCAGGTGCAGAGCCTCGGCGCGAAGTTCCTCGAGACCGAGCACGACGTCGTGGCCGAAGGAGAGGGTGGCTACGCCAAGGAGCTCTCCGAGGAGCAGCACCAGAAGGAGCTCGAGCTCATCGCCGCGCACATCGCCGACGCCGACGTCGTCGTGACGACGGCGCAGATCCCCGGTCGCAAGGCGCCGGTGCTCATCACCGAGGAGATGGTGAAGTCGATGAAGCCCGGCTCGGTCATCGTCGACCTGGCCTCCGAGACCGGCGGAAATTGCGAGCTCAGCAAGCACGGCCAGACCGTGGAAGCCCACGGTGTCCACATCGTCGGACCGGAAAACGTCCCGTCGAGCATTCCCGTCCACGCGAGCCAGATGTACTCCAAGAACATCGTGACCCTCGTGGGCGAGTTCGTCGACAAGGAAGGCGCGCTGAACCTCGACTTCGAGAACGACGTCGTGGGTCCCTCGACCGTGACCCACCAGGGAGACGTCGTGAACGATCGGGTCAAGCAGGCTCTGGGCGCGTGAGCCCGATCCGCCCGCGACCCCACGATTACCGAACCGTCACGCCCAACTCCGAGGAGAACCCATGGGCGAGCTGATGATCGGACTGTACGTGTTCACGCTTGCGACCCTGGCGGGCCGCGAGGTGATCACCAAGGTCCCCCCCACGCTCCACACCCCCCTCATGTCGGGATCCAACGCGATCTCCGGCATCTCGATGGTCGGCGCCTTGATCGTGGCCGGCCGTGCCGAGGGGACGACGCAGATCGTGCTCGGCGTGATCGCGCTCGCGATGGGCGCGATCAACGTGGTCGGCGGCTTCATGGTCACCGATCGCATGCTGGCCATGTTCAAGAAGCGGTAGGAGACGACCGATGAGCCAACACATGGCAGTCGAGCTGACCTACCTCATCTCGGCGATTCTCTTCTTCTGGGGTCTCAAGCGGCTCCAGTCCCCCGCCACGGCACGCATGGGCAACCTCATCGCCGCGGTGGCCATGATGCTCGCCCTGCTGGCGACCGTCGTGGACAACCAGATCCTGTCCTGGACGGAGATCATCATCGGCGTCGCGGTCGGCAGCATCTTCGGAGGATTCTCCGCCCGCATGGTGCAGATGACCGCCATGCCGCAGATGGTTGGGCTGTTCAACGGCTTCGGCGGCGGCGCCTCGGCGCTGGTCGCGATCGTCGAGTTCCTGAACCTCCATGGCCAGATCGGCCTGAACACGCACGGGGTCAGCATCATCCTCGGCGTGTTGATCGGCGGCGTGACCTTCTCCGGATCGATGATCGCCTTTCTGAAGCTCCAGGAATGGATGACGGGCAACCCGATCACCTATCCGTTCCAGAAGACGCTCAACGCGATCATGTTCCTGGCCGTTCTCGTGCTGGGCGCCATGATCATGGGCGTCGGGAGCTACTCCGGCTCGCCGATCACCCTCTTCTGGATCGTCACGGGGCTCTCGCTTGTGCTCGGCGTGACGCTCACGATCCCGATCGGCGGCGCGGATATGCCGGTCGTGATCTCGCTGCTCAACTCCTACTCCGGTCTGGCAGGCAGCGCCGCGGGCTTCGTGCTCATGAACATGGTGCTGATCGTCGCCGGCGCCCTGGTCGGAGCCTCGGGCATCATCCTCACGATGATCATGTGCAAGGGGATGAACCGCTCGCTCGCCAACGTCGCGTTCGGAGCCTTCGGCGGGACCGCCGGCATCGACAAGTCCCAGATCGGCAAGCGCCCGGTGCGCTCCGCCGACGCGGACATGGTCGCGGCCGAGCTCGGCTACGTGCACTCGGTCATCATCGTGCCCGGCTATGGCCTGGCCGTCGCGCAGGCGCAGCACGAGCTCAAGAAAGTGGGCGAGCTGTTGGAGGAGCGAGGCGTGGACGTGAAGTATGCCATCCACCCGGTGGCGGGCCGCATGCCGGGGCACATGAACGTGCTCCTGGCCGAGGCCGACGTCCCCTACGACAAGCTTTTCGACCTCGACGAGATCAACGACGAGTTTCCGAACACCGATGCGGTGCTGATCGTCGGAGCCAACGACGTGTGCAACCCGGCCGCCCGGGATCCCAACAGCATCATCGCGGGCATGCCGATCCTCGACGTGGACAAGGCACGCCGCACCATCGTCATGAAGCGGAGCCTCTCACCCGGCTTCGCCGGCATCGACAACGACCTGTTCTACATGGACCACAACCTGATGTTCTTCGGGGACGCCAAGAAGTCCATGGCGGACCTGGTCAAGGCGATCCGCGAGCTGACCTGACCGGTCGACCGCGCGGAGAAGGACGACGAAGGGGGGTGGCCGAGTCGGCCACCCCCCTTCTCTCGTGAGATCCTCGAATGCGTCTCGAAACCGGTCCGTACCGCCTTGGTTACGCGGCCTTCGACACCGCTTCGGCGGCCGAGCGGAGGAGCTCCCAGGCCCGCTCCACGTGGGCTCTCGTCGTCCTCACGTTCCCGATGGCCATCCGGAGCGTCATCTTGCCCCGGAGAACCGTATGCGTGAGGAACGCCTCCCCTGAGGCGTTCACGCGATCGAGGATCCTCTGGTTCAGCGCGTTCACCTCCTCGAGCCCCAGCCCCGGCGGCGCGTAGCGGAACACCACGGTCGAGAACGAGGCCGGCGCCACGCGCTCCCACCCAGGGGTCTCGTCGATCCGCTGGGCCAGCTCGTCCGCCATGTGGACGTAGTCGAGCAACCGACGCGCGAGGCCGGCGCTGCCGAACGTCCGCATCACGAGCCACAGCTTGAGTGCCCGGAAGCGGCGGCCGAGCGCCACACCGTAGTTCATGAGGCTGCGCGTGCTCCCCTGCTCCGCCGAGCGCAGATACTCGGGAACGAGCGAAAAGGCGCCCGCCAGCTGCTCCGGGTGCCGGCAGAACAGGACCGAGCAGTCGGACGGAGTGAAGAACCACTTGTGCGGGTTCACCACGATCGAGTCCGCCGACTCCCAGCCGGCAAAGGAAGGGCGCAACTCCGGCACGATCGCACCGGAGCCCGCGTAGGCCGAATCCACGTGCAGCCACACGCCGGCGTCACGCGCGATCCGGGCGATCTCGGCAATCGGGTCCATGGACGCCGTGGAGGTCGTCCCCAGCGTCGCCACGATCGCGATGGGCCGAACGCCGGCCGCTCGATCCTCCTCGAGCGCGGCTCGAAGGGCCTCCGGACGCATGCGGAATTCCTCGTCCGACTCGACGGCCCGGAACGAGGCCCGTCCGAGCCCCAGGGTCAGCACCGCCTTCTCCACGGAGGAATGGGCCTGATCGGACGCGTAGACCCGGCCGGCCGGCTGGCCGAACAGTCCCCGCTCCCGCACGTCGGGATAGGCGGCCTGCCGAGCCGTGGCCAGCGCGTAGAGCGTGGAGTTCGAGGCCGTGTCGTTGATCACGCCCTCGAACTCCTCGGGAAGCCCCATCATTCTCCGGAGCCAATCGGTCGCCACCTCCTCGACCTCGGTGGCGGCGGGCGAGCTGCGCCAGACCATCGCATTCACGTTCAGCGAGGCGGCGAGCAGCTCTCCCAGGATGCCCGGAGCCGAGCCACTGGACGGGAAATACCCGAAGAAGCCGGGGTGATTCCAGTGCGTCACGCCGGGAACGATGACCTCGCGCCACGTCTCGAGCGCACCGTCGAGTGACTCCCCCTCCTCCGGCGCGCTGGCCGGAAAGCGGGCCCGTACGTCGCCCGGACGCACGCGGGCCTGAACGGGCAGGTCCCCCACGTTGGCCAGGTAGTCGGCAATCCAGTCCACCGCCTCGTGGGCGACACGGCGGAACTCTTCGGGGGGAAGGTCTCCGACCTCCCCGATCGGGGTTTTCTGTTTCATGATCTATCTGGACAAGCGATGTGAGCTCAGGGTGTGATCGGGCCGCTTCAGCCTTCGTCGCGCTCCCCTTCCCCCGCTCCCGGCACACGGCCGAGGATGCTCTCCAGCTCCGCGCGGAAAGCATCGAGTTGATCCCGAACCTCACGAACGAGCTCTGCCGGCGGAGGCGAATCGGGGATTCCCGAGCCCTCGAAGAGCGAGAAGAAGAGCGCGTCGGTGTGGCCGACGCTGGCATGGGTTACCCCGCGATCGATCGCCCGGTTCAAGCGCAGCACGTCGCGCAGGGACATCCGGGTGCGCCCCGCGAGAGGAGGCTCCTGATAGAGCAGCCGGATGACCACCTCCCTCAGGATCTGGAACTCCTCGATGACCTCCCCGGCCGCCAGCCCTCTGCGGGCCGCGGTGGCTCCGAAGAGCTCCGCCGCCTGCCGCCAGAGGGGATCCACCTGGTCCCGGTACGGGCCCAGCACACCCGGCAGGAAGCTCACGAGAAGGCGCAGGAATTCGTCCAGCAGCCCGTTGATCTCCGCGTGGGTGCTCTCGCCTCTGCGCCGCACCTCCTCGCACCAGCGCGAGCTCACCCGGTCGAGGCGATCCTCAACCCAGTCGGCCAGCTCCACCGGCTCGATCTTCCGTGTGCGATGGGGGGACGCTTCGGGAATGGAATAGGCAGGAGTGGCGCGTGTCGATCTTGGTTCGGCCGCGTAGTTCCTCATCTCCGCCGTGGTTCGTGTTCCATGTCATGTGGGAAGCCATGGCGATGGCCCCTCACCGGAGCGAAGCCGGGGGCGGGAGGCTTCGATACAGCATATTCAAGATGATGGATCGGGGGTGGCGTCGCCACCCCTTTCGTCGGCGGTTTCCTCCCAGATCTTGAGGTAGAGGCTCACGCGCGTGCCCGCGCCGCGCGTGCTCTCGAGATTCAGCGTTCCGCCCCACGATTCCACCAGCCGTCGCACGATCGACAGCCCGAGGCCCGTCCCGGTCGAGCGAGTGCTGAACTGGGGCTCGAACACCTGGGGAAGCAGCTCCAGCGGGATCCCGACTCCGTTGTCCACGACGTGGACCGCGACATGTCCCCAGGTTCCCGGACTGGCCTCGATACGGACCAGGCCGCCGTCCTTCACCGCGGCTCGGGCGTTCTCCAGGAGATTGACCAGCACCTCCTTGAGCTCCGCCACGCGCGCCCGCACCGTCGGAACGTCTTCGGGAATCTCCCCCTCGAAGCGAACCGGCCCGTCGGAGGCGTCGTACAGCGCCAGCACCTCCCGGACCACGGCCTGGAGATCGACCTCCGCGAGGGGCCCGGCGCTCGAGTCCGAGGGCGCGCCGAAGCGGGAGAAGCTCTGGGCGATGGCCGCGAGTCGGTCGATCTCCATGAGCATCGCGTCGGCGTTCTTGGTGAGGATGCTCTCGAAGTCCGGACGGTGGTCGTCCCAGGCCCGACGAATGTGCTGCACGCTGAGCTTGATCGGGGTCAGCGGGTTCTTGACCTCGTGCGCTACTTGCCGAGCCATCTCGCCCCAGGCGAGGACGCGCTCGGTGCGCAGCTCGTCCGTGACGTCCTCGAAGGCCACGACGGCGCCGCCGCCGCCCAGCCTGCGGGCGCGGACCCGGTAGCGGCGATCGCTCGAATGGAGCTCCCCGTTCGACTCCTCGACATCCTCGTCGAGGTAGCCGGAGATCCACTCGGAGAGCTCCACGCCCAGCGTACCGGCGACCGCCAACCGGGCACCCACCGGGATCTCGGCCTCGAGCAGCGCCTCGGCTCTCGGGTTGACCATCGTCACGCGGCCCGACGAGTCGAGGGCGACCATGCCGACCGCGGCCTCCTCCATGATGGCCCGTGTCCGGCGCGAGGTGCGCACGAGCTGCCGGCGCGCTCGGCGCACGCGACCCACCATGCGGTTGAACGCCTGGAAGACCGCTCCGAACTCGTCGGCGCGACCTTCCGGAAGCCGTAGCCCCAGATTGCCGGCTCCCACGCGCTCGGAGGCCACCTGGAGCGCCTGGATCGGCCTGGTCAGCGTGCGGCCCACCAGAAGAGCCAGAACGAGAGAGAGAGCGGCTCCGAGGATCAACGCGAAGCCCAGGATCTCCGCCAGATCGGACGTGCGAATGGCCGTAGCTCCGGCCTGCAGGGGCACCTGCGCGGCCAGAACATCCCCGTCCGGCAGGCGTCGGTAGGCCGCGACGAAGGCCCAGTCCCCAAGGTAGGTCTCCGTGGAGGCGCTGAGGCGTTCTCGGGAATCCAGGATCCGATGGGTGGCGAAGGGGACCCATCCCTCGTAGACGCCCAGCTGCACGAGCTCCCCCACCGAGGCGTCCCGGAGGGCGCCGTTCCGGTACTCGAGGAGCTCCGCCCCGACCCGCTGGGCCAACAGGTTCACCTGGCCTCCGACTTCGAGGTACCACCGTGAGGCGTCGTCCACGACGCGCTCGGCGATCACGCGGGCCGCGCGGTGGGAGGCCCCGTCGATCGTTCTGTACGCCAAGGACCCGAAGATGCCGGTGGCGAGCACGAAGAAGCCGAAAAGAGCGAGCGTGACCCTGGACCGGAACGAGATCCCGAGACCGCTCCATCGCATCTCCGGAGGAGCCACGTCCCGCAGCAGCACCCTGCCTCCCAGCCAGAAGATCACGAAGAGGATCAGATCGAGGAGGAGGAGGAGCGTCTCCCTCGCGACGGAAAGCAGCGCGCTCGGCAGCTCCACCGAGTAGTGCGCCTGATACCGGGCGTTGGGGTTCTGATACCGCACCGGCAACTCGGCCTGCCAGCCCGTCGCGACGCGCCGCCAGACCAACGAGTCGGGAGGGGCCTCCGAACCCGCGGGCATGGGGACCATGCTGAGCGCGCCCGAGGCCGCTCCGCCGGACGGGTCGTCCAGGAGCGGGTCCAGGGGAGACGAAACAGACGGATTCGAGAAGGGGGGCGCCACGACCGTGAGCACGGTTCTGGCCAGGGGCGCCACGAGGACGTAGCGCGCGTCGTCACGGTCGTACCGGATCACCTTGGGGCTGGGGATCCCCCCGTCCTCCTCGACCACCTGGGTCGCCAGCGCGTGACCTCCCGGCTGGACGCCCACCCGGAGCTCCTGGAGGGGAATCCCGGCGGCCGACCAGACCGTGAGCAGGAGTGGCTGACCCAGGTCCGCGAGACCACTGCTTCGCCACGCGGCCCAAAGGAGGTGCACCCCGGAGCTTCCCTCCTTGTCGAGCCGTTCGGCCTCGCTTCCGAGCCGATAGAGCGCCCGCTCCACCGGCAGGTCGTCGCGGGCCGCGACCTCGTGCAGCCTCGTGACGCCCCCATCCATCCGCGCCCGGACCCGATCTCCCCACGCGCTCGGAATCGCCACGGAACCGGACAGAAGGCAGGCCAGGGTCCAGGCCGTGAGCGGGCGTCGCCATCCACGCCAGGAGCCCATGGACGCCGCGACCAGGCCCATCGGCACGCCCCACAGCGCCGGCCACCACATCGGCGTCGACGCGGTCGCCCGGATCCACAACGCCGTCCCAATGCCCAGGACGAATCCGAGCACCAGGCCCACCGATGCGAGAACACGACCTCCGCGGTCACCTCGCACGAGGGCGAGAACCGTGCCCAGCAGGAGCGTGCAAAGGATGACGGCGGCCGCCTGGTAGGCCAACCACGGAAGCTGGCCTCGAGCCAGAGCGCCCGCGGAGGGGCCAGCACGGAGCCACGCCAGGAGCCACGGCAGCGACACGGCCGTGATTCCACCCGCGAGCCAGGCCGGAATGCGGACCCGCGGACGTGGTGCCACCGCGATGGCCGTAACCGCCGCAAAGCATAGGAGGCTGACACGCCCGAGGGTCACCGGTACGGGACCGGGCAGAGCGAAGAGACTCCGGTCGAAGAGCGGCGAGAGCTGGGCGATCCGGTCCAGCGGCAGGATCCCGGCCAGCAGCAGCAAGGTCAAGGACGCGGTAGAGGCAGCGGCGAGGCGTGCGGCCCCTCCCCAGGCCAACAGCAACCAGGCGACGAGCGCCGCGACGCCGACGACGACCCTCCACCGGTCCGACGTCTCGGCAACGCGGCCTGCACGAGTCGGCTGCTCCGGCACCACGGTGAACAGGACCCTGTCTCCGATATGGAGATCCCACCCCCCCGTCTCCGCCGGCACCGGGCCACGGACGATTCGAATCCCCTCCCCGACATCGTGCCGAAACCGGGTGGCGAAGTCGGGGGCGTCCGCGTCCAACTCCCAGGGCAAGTCCGTACGGAGCAGCAACGCCGCCATCGCGGTGCCCCTCCCGGCGGGAGCGGTGACATACAGGTATCCGAAAAGAGGCAGGTCGCTGTACGCGTAACGGCTCGCCCCTCGTTGGACATCCTCGGGTACGCGTCCGTGGTGTGAGCCGCTCCACGCCCGCAGCCTACCCTGCTCGTCGTAGAGTGCCATCGCCGTGACGCCGAAACGGCGCCGCAGCCGGTCGATGGCATCCGGCGTCTCGAGAAACGTGGTATCGTTCGCCCTGGCAGCCAGGGCGTCCGCAGCCGCTTCGCCCGCCGTGAGCCGATCCGTGAGGGCATGGTCGAGCTTCTGGCCCACGCTCGCCTCACGTCTTTCCCAGTACTGGCCCCAATCGGATTGCAGGATGCGTACCTGGCGGTGAGCGACGAATCCCGCCAGGATCCCAATCACGATCGCGACGACGCCCACGGCCCAGGTCCGGCTCGACCGCCGACTCCAGGCTGCGGCCGCCGCGACGCCGAGCGCCGCCAACCCCAGGGGAAGGCCGCTCGGAGCAGCCGCCCAGAGTCCGAGGGCGCCGACGCTCAGCCACGGGCCGAGCCATCCGGCGGCCGCGGCTGCATGGCTCCACGAGCCGGAGGCTTGAGAAGGTGATCTCATATGCGTTGGACCAGCTCAGTTGGCCGGAGGTGGGCCGTATCCTGGCTCGGGAGCCCCGCCTCATCTTCCCCGTGGGCGCGCTCGAGCAGCACGGACCGCACCTGCCGCTCGGCGCAAACGTCCTCGTGGCGGAGCGCGTGGCCACGGACATCTCCGAGCGACTGGGCGTGCTCCGGGCTCCGGCCTTCTTCTACGGCGTGGCGGTAGGTGGAGGTCCGTTCGCGGGCACCGCAGGTCTGCGACGGAAGACGTTCCACCGCGCCGTGAACGAGCTTCTTGCGCGGTGGGAGGACCACGGGGTTACGGAGTTCATCATCGTGACCGCGCATCGGTTCGAACCTCACCTCGAGGCCCTCCTCATGGCCCTCACGGCCACCTCCCTGACGACGGTGTACGACCTCTTCAAGATCGACGTGTCGGACCTTCTGGAGGGAAACCCGGAAAATGAGCATGGCGGCGAGCTGGAAACCTCCCTCATGCTGCATCTAGCCCCGGAGCGCGTCCGGCTCCAGGAGGCCGCGGACTTTATGCCGGAGGGCCGGGCGCTTCGAAGATATACCCGGAGGAGGGTGCCGACACCCCCGCCCGAGTCAGGAGGCGTCCTGGGCTATCCCTCCCGTGCCTCGGCCGAGAAGGGACGCGCGGTGTACCGTCGATACGTGGAGACGCTTACGGCCGTCGTCGGCGCGAACGGTCCGTCGTCGGAGGGGTAGGACCCTCCAGGACGACGATCCCACCCCGACCCCGCCCTTCCTGGAGACGAGAGCCCTCATGGTACGTCCTCCCTTCTTCGGATTTCCCCTGCTCGCCGCCTTGCTGGCCGCCGGAACCGCCTCGGCCCAGAGCGTGATGGTGGACGAAGGGACCTTCGCGCTCACCGTGAACGGCAAGGACGCCGGAACGGAGACGTTCTCCATCCAGCAGGCCGCCGTCGGAGACCAGGGAACCGTCATCGCGCACGGCGTCGTGAAGCTCACCCTCCCGGACGGAACCAGCGAGATCCGTCCGCTCCTGGAGACGCAGGGGCTCGACGGTACGGCGTCCAAGTACCAGGTCAAGGTTTCCGGCGCCGAGTCGATGGAGCTCCGACTGACCCTGGCGGGCAATCGCTATGTCTCGGTGATCCGATCGCAGGCCGGGGAAGAAGAGCACGAGTTCCTCGCCCGCCCCAAGACACGGATTCTGGAAGAGGACGTCGCCCACCACTACTACTTCCTGCGGAACGTGCCGGAGGGAGGCCGCGCCTTCGTCATCGTGCCCAGAACCCGGAAGCAGTTCCAGCTGGTCGTCTCTTCGGTGACCGACGAGACGCTGAGCATGAACGAGACGAAGGTCCAGGCCCGCAAGGTCGTCTTCACGGCGGGAAGCGACCAGCGTACCGTCTGGTTCGACCGCCAGGGCCGCGTTCTCCGCGTGGAGGTACCATCCAGAAAGTACGTGGCGGAACGGACGGACCTGGTCGGCTAGCGGGACTCCGGGCCATCGCGCTGCCGGACCGACCCGGTCCCTTCCTCGACGATCTGCCTGCGCTCTGGGCTTCGCCGTGGCGTCAGGAATCCCTACCTTAAGTGCAGTCGAGGGGCGCCGGCGCCACCGGAGTCGTGCGAGCCTGCCCACGGGCAGCTCTCCGGAAGTGAAGACATTCGGCTGCCGCCGCGTACTTGGACGGATGATTGAGTCGTCGACGTGAAGCTCCCGGCCGCAACTTCGTTGGACCCGAAGAACGGACGATCCACGGCTCGAAACGTCGTGCCGCGTTCGTCCGTAAGGACGAGCGGGCGGACAGCCGAGCGACCCTCCCCGCGTTACGGTCGAGAGCCCGACCCGACCTTCCCACCGCACATATCGATGGAGCTCGTGAGGATGAGGATTCGTGTGTTCGCTCTGCCCTTGTGGCTGCTCTTGTTGGCCACGGGGGTAGGTGCGCAGGAGCCCGTGCCGTCCAACCTCACCCTGGACGAAGCCCTTTCCATCGCGCGCCGGAACAACCCGACGTACCTGCAGTCGGCCAACGACACCAACTTGGCCGATTGGGACGTGCGCCAGGCCTGGGGTCAGCTCCTGCCGACCGCGTCGGCCAGCACGTCCGCCTCGTGGCAGGGGCCGGGCAACCAGCAGTTCGGAGCGATCACCCTCGGAGATCTGGGCTTCGGGGGTTTGCCCGCCTATTACACGTCGAGCTATCGGCTCTCCCTCAACTACAACCTGAGTTGGTCGAACGTCCTGGCTCCGTCGCAGGCCAAAGCCAGCCGACGGGCCACCGAGGCCACCGTCAGGGCCGCGGAGGCCACGTTGGTGTCGCAGGTGACCGGCGCCTACCTCGACGTACTGCGCCAGCAGGAGGGCGTGACGGTGGCGGTCCAGCAACTCGAGAGCGCCGCGCTCAACCTTCGGCTCGCCGAAGGGCGTCGCGAGGTGGGTGCCGCGACGGCCATCGACGTCGGACAGGCCCGGGTGCAGGTGGGGCGGGACAGCGTGGCCTTTCTTCAGGCGAGGAACGCCTTCACCACGGCGCGCCTGCGACTCATGCAACAGATGGGAATCTCCGGAGACCGGGACGTGACGCTCACCACCTCGTTCCGTCTGAGCGAGCCCGACTGGACCCTCGACGAGCTCTACCAGCAGGCGCTCTCGAACAACCCCACGTTGCAGGCCCGACGCTCCTCGAAGAGAGCCGCCGACATCGGGGTCAGCTCCGCCCGCTCGGCCTACTATCCCTCCTTGTCGGTCAGCACCGGCCTCTCGGGTTTCACTCGCGAAGCCAGCAACACGAACCTGCAGATCGCGCAGGCCCAGGCTCAGGTCGTACAGTCGGTCGCCCAGTGCGCCGCCACGAACGACCTCTACTCGCGTCTGGCGGACCCGCTGCCACCGCTCGACTGCACGAAGTACGCATTCACGGATACGGAGCGGCAGGCGATCATCAGCCAGAACGACCAGTTCCCCTTCGATTTCCAGAAATCGCCGTTCACGGTCAGCGTCGGCCTCAGCATCCCGATCTTCCAGGGCCTCTCGAGACAGAGGAATCTCGAGGCTGCCAAGATCCAGAGGCAGGACCTGGCGCAGCAGGTTCGCCAGCAGGAGATCGCTCTCCGAGCCGACCTCTCGGTTGGCCTGGCGAACGTCCAGACGGCCTATCAGAGCGCGCTCCTCGAGGAACGGAACCAGCAGCTCGCGGCCGAACAGCTCCGGCTCGCGCGAGAGCGCTACCAAGTCGGCAGCACCACCTTCGTGGATCTCGTGAACGCGCAGACCGTGAAAGCGCAGGCGGATCGTGACCGGGTCGCGGCCGTCTACGCATACCACGACGCGGTGACCAACCTGGAGACGCTCGTGGGCGCCTCCCTACGAAACTGACGATCAGGCAAGGGTAACGGCACCCAAGATGCAGACCCGAACGAAAGTCATCATCGGAATTCTCGCCGTCGTGGTGCTCGGCTCCGCCGCGGCACTCAGCGTAAGCCGGGCACGCGAGAAGGGCATCGCCGTGCGGATGGAGGAGGTGGGGCGACGAGACCTGGTCCAGACCGTCACCGCCAGCGGGAACATCCGAGCCAGGCGGAGCGTGGACATCAGCTCCGACGTGTCGGCCAAGGTGGCCAGCGTGGAGGTCGAGGAGGGCGACGACGTCAAGGTAGGTCAGGTGCTCCTGCGGCTGGATCCGGCCCAGTACGAGGCGGCGCGATCCCGCGCCGCCGCGGCGCTTTCTCAGAGCCGGGCGCAGGAGGCCCAACAACAGGCGAATCTGGTCCGGGCGCAGCGGGATCTCGATCGGCTCCTGACCATGAGGAACAGAGACTCCCTCCTGGTCAGCGCCCAACAGCTCGACGACGCCCGCACGACCCTCGAGGTGTCCAAAGCGACGCTCCAGGCCGCGGAGTTCGGAGTCTCCCAAGCCGAGGCACAGCTGGACGAGGCCCAGGACATGCTCTCGAAGACGGTCATCACCGCGCCCATCTCCGGAAAAGTCACGCGTCTCAACGTGGACGAAGGTGAGACGGTGATCATCGGTACGATGAACAATCCGGGGAGCCTGATCCTGAGCATCTCCGATCTCTCGGTCATCGAGGCGGTGATGCAGGTGGACGAGACCGACGTCCCCGAGATCGCGCTCGGTGACAGCGCCACGCTGAGGATCGACGCCTTTCCCGACCGAACGTTCACCGGAAAGGTGACCGAGATCGGGAACTCGGCGATCCATCCGCCTTCGCAGCAGAGCGCCGGGCAGCAGGCCGCCATCGACTTCGAGGTGGTGATCACGTTGGACCCCACCGATGCTCCCTTGCGACCCGACCTGTCCACCACCGCGGACATCGTCACCGCGACCCGCAAACAAGCCCTGGCCGTGCCCATCATCGCACTGACGGTGAAGGAGCGCGGCGACACCGCGAAGGCGGACTCCCTCCAGGCCGATACGACCACGGACTCCGAGAGCGCGACCGCCAACGACGTGGAGGGCGTCTTCGTCGTTCACGACGGAAAGGTGGAGTTCCAGTCCGTCAAGGTAGGCATCACGGGTCGGGAGTACTTCGAGATCCTCTCCGGCATAAGCCAGGGAGACACGGTCGTGGCAGGTCCGTACCAGAGGATCCGCGAGCTCAAGGACGGGGACGCGGTCAAACGGATCCAGGGCTCCACCGTCAGCACGTCCTGAGGATCGGCCATGCGATGGTGGGAGGGCGTCGTCCTCGCGATGACGCAGATCCGCAGCCAGAAGCTGAAGTCCTTCTTCAGC
>CAZVYM010000007.1:0-40635 GCA_964630935.1 uncultured Gemmatimonadaceae bacterium
CCGAGGCGTGGGTCTGCGTCCCGCTCGTGACGCACGTGTCCAGCTCCCGCATCGCGCGGAGCCCGTCCAGGGTCACCTGCCGGACGCCGAGGTCGTCGTCGACGCGCCCGAGGGGACGTCCCTGGGTGTTCAGGAGGTCGAAGGGGACCAGGACGCGGTCCAGGAAGCCCGACGCCCGGGCGTCGAAGTACTGCTGGTGTCGGAGGTAGGCGACCTCGTCCACCTCCCGTCGGTCCGTCCGGTACTTCCGTGCGGTGATCCCCGCAGCGGTGATCATGGCGTTCCCGGTCGCCGGGTCGAAGCCGAAGTTGTCCCACACGTCGGCGAGGGCCTGGGTCCGCTCGTACGAGCGACGTTCGGGAAAGACGCCCACCGGGGAGTCGCTCGTCCGGTCGAACGTGAGCACGCCCACGACGTCGGACGAGCCGCTCTCCACCTGGCCGCCGGCGAGCAGCATCGCCTGGAGGCCCGTGGCGCAGGCTTGTTCCGCGTGGTAGCCGGGGAGCCGGCGTCCCATGCAGCTCGAGACGAGTGGCGCGGTCCAGAACTTCCAGTGCCACGGGACCGTGGAGCCGATGACCAGGTAGTCGAGCTCGGTCTGGGGAACACCCCGGAGACCGAGCACACGGGCCATCGCCTCTCCGGCGAACTGACCGATGTTGACCTCGGCCAGCGGCGAGGTTTGCCAGGCTGGGAAGTAGCTGCTTCCCCAGGTACCGTAGGGGATTCGTGCGGCAGGGAGCATCCGGTTCCTCCCCTTCTGGGGTGAGTTGGTCGGGAGGGATCGGTCCCGGTCGAGCCGGGATGCGCGAGGCTCCGTAATGTGCGGAGAGGCGGCGGGGTTGGGAAGGCGCCGGTCCGTGGGTCGGGGCGGGCTCTCCCCCCGGGAACGTCTCTGGTGCGTGTGTTGTGCCCGGGCCATATTCCGCTTGCCCTTCCCATGAGGCACCATCTTCCGAGGGATCAGGGAGAAACCACGATGGCTCTTTCCGAGGACGGGCTGGTCTACGACTGGTCCAGGCACGGAGCCTCACAGGCTCCCCCGCCTCGCACGGCGATGCTCGACGACGAGACCCTGCGCGATGGGCTCCAGAGTCCGTCCGTGCTGGATCCCCCGCTGGCAACCAAGGTGGAGATCCTCCACCTGATGGACCGCCTGGGCATCGAGACGGCCGACGTGGGGCTCCCGGGCTCGGGCCCGCGCCAGCGGGAGGCCGTCGAGCGCCTGTGCAGGGAAATCGCGGATGAGGGTCTCTCGATCCGGGCCAACTGCGCCGCTCGGACCCTGGAGGCGGACATCCGCCCCATCGCCGAGGTGGTCCAGGCCACGGGGGTTCCCATCGAGGCCTGCGTGTTCATTGGGAGCAGCCCCATCCGGCAGTACGCCGAGGAATGGGACGTCGACTTCCTCCGGCGGACCAGCGAGAAGGCGGTCCGCTTCGGTGTCGGTGAGGGCCTCGATGTCATGTACGTGACCGAGGACACGGTCAGGGCTCGTCCGGAGCACCTGCGGACGCTGTTCGAGACCGCGGTGGACGCCGGGGCCCGCCGACTGTGCCTGTGCGACACCGTGGGAGCCGCGACACCGGCCGGCGTGCAGAAGCTGGTCTCCTGGACCACGGACCTCCTCCGGGAGCTGGGGGTGGCCGGGGAAGTGGGTCTCGACTGGCACGGGCACAAGGACCGGGCCCTGGACGTGGCCAACACGATCGCCGCCGTCGAAGCCGGGGTCACCCGGGTCCACGGCACGGCCCTCGGAATCGGGGAGCGGGTGGGAAACACCCCGATGGAGCAGATCCTGGTGAATCTCCACCTCCTGGGTTGGAGAGACCACGACCTCTCGGCGCTGCCCGTGTACGTCAAAACCGTCTCGGAAGCGGTCGGTGTGCCGATCCCCGTGAACCAGCCCATCGTGGGCCAGGACGCGTTCCGCACCGCCACCGGCGTACACGCGGCGGCCGTCATCAAGGCGAAACGGAAGGGCGAGGCATGGCTGGCGGACCGGGTCTACTCCGGCGTCCCCGCCGGCTTGGTCGGCCGGGCCCAGGAGATCGAGATCGGCCATATGTCGGGCGCGTCGAACGTCCATTACTTCCTGTCCTCGAGGAACCTGCCCGACAACGACAGCGTCTGCGAGGCCATCCTCGCGGAGGCGAAGAAGTCGGAGCGCCTCCTCACGGAGGAGGAGGTACTCGCTCTCTTCCACGACTTCACGAAGGGCGCGAACCGGCCCGGATCCTGACGCCGGAAGCCGGGATGATCGCGCCCTCTTGTGGAGGTATTATGGAATTCGGTATCCTATTTCGTATTAATAGCCCGTCGAGTGGGGATGCGAGGCCCGGCTCCAAGGCGCTCGACACCCTCGAACGAGGTGAGCCATGAAGGTCTCGGCATGGACGGTCCATACGGGCGGTGAGCCCATGGTTCTGGAGGAGCGCGAGGAGCGCCCAGGACCCGATGAGGTCCTGGTGGAGGTGGCCGGCTGCGGCGTGTGCCACACGGACCTCGGCTTCTACTACGAAGGTGTGCCCACGCGGCACGGATTTCCCCTCACGCTGGGCCACGAGGTCAGCGGCACGGTGGTCGAGGCCGGCGAAGGAGCGGAAAGCTGGATGGGCCGTCGCGTGGTGGTGCCGGCGGTGACGCCCTGCGGCTCCTGCCCCACCTGCAAGGCCGGCCACGGGAGGGTCTGTCCTTCCCAGATCTTTCCCGGAAGCGACGTGCATGGCGGCTTCGCAAGTCACCTGCGGGTCCCGGCGGTGGGGCTCTGCCCGGTCCCGGACCTGGAGGATCCCACGCTGAATCCGCACGGGATCGACCTCTCGGCGCTGGCGGTGATCGCCGACGCCGTCTCCACCCCCTACCAGGCGATCGTCCGGAGCGGGCTGCGCGAGGGCGACCTCGCCGTCTTCACCGGGGCCGGAGGCCTCGGGTCGTTCGGCGTCCAGCTGGCGGCGGCCATGGGAGCCCGCGTGGTGGCCATCGACGTCCGCGCGGACCGCCTGGAGCTCGCGGCGGCCCACGGGGCCGACCTCACGCTCCGCTCCGACGAGATGGGTTTCAAAGAGCTCCGGGGCGCCGTCTCCGGGTTGGCGAAGGAGCACGGAATCCCCGCCTACCGGCAGAGGATCTTCGAGACCTCGGGGACCGACGGAGGCCAGACCACGGCCTTCGGCCTTCTCGGACCGGGAGGCTATCTGTCGCTGGTCGGGTTCACTCCGAAGAAGGTGGAGGTCCGACTGTCCAACCTCATGGCGTTCGACGCCACCGCCGAGGGGGTGTGGGGATGCCTGCCCGAGCTCTACCCGCCCATCGTCGACCTCGTCCTCTCGGGAAAGGTCGTCCTCGATCCCTTCATCGAATTCCGGCCCCTCACGGCGATCAACGACGTCTTCGAAGATATCCACGCCAGCCGGGCTTCCCGTCGGGTGATCCTAACTCCGGAGAGCTAGAGCCATGTCGTTCAAGGATCATGATCTCGTTTCGACCTTCGACTACGAGGGCGTCTTGTACGAAGAGCGCCCCGTCCACGATCCCGCCGGGAACGTCATCGAGGGTCTCCACGCCATTCAGATCACGCTGGACAATCCCGAGCAATACAACTCCTACACGACCGAGATGGTGAAGGGCGTGATCCTCGGGATGCGCCGAGCCTCCAACGATCGTGCCTGCGTGGCCGTGGTCTTCACCGGCTCCGGAAACCGGGCCTTCTGCACCGGAGGCAATACCAAGGAGTACGCCGAGTACTACGCGGGCCAGCCCGAAGAGTACCGGCAGTACATGCGCCTGTTCAACGACATGGTGACCGCCATCCTCCACTGCGACAAGCCGGTGATCTGCCGGGTGAACGGGATGCGCATCGCGGGAGGCCAGGAGATCGGCATGGCGTGCGACTTCTCCGTCGCACAGGATCTGGCGGTCATCGGACAGGCGGGCCCGCGGCACGGCTCGGCCCCGGACGGCGGCAGCACCGACTTCCTTCCGCTCTTCGTCGGCATCGAGGCCGCCATGGAGAGCTGCACCCTGTGCGAGCACTGGAGTGCCCACAAGGCGTACCGGATGGGTCTCCTCACCAAGGTGGTGCCGGCCCTGAAGGTGGATGGGGAGTTCATCCCCAACCCCCTCGTCGTCACGGACCGGTGGATCGACGACATGGGGCAGATCGTGTTCGGAGACGCCCGCCGCGGAGAGGGTCGGGCGCGGGGCAAGGAGCTTATGCGCAAGGGAGAGGTGGACCTTTCCCTCCTGGACGAGGCGGTGGATTCCCTCATCACCTCCCTGACCATGACCATGCCCGGGTGTCTCTCCAAGACCATCGAGAGTGTGCGGAAGCACAAGCTGGCCCACTGGGACCGGAACCGGGAGACGAACCGGGCCTGGCTGGGGCTGAACATGATGACGGAGGCCCGGGCCGGGTTCCGGGCGTTCAACGAGGGCACGAAGGAATGCCGCGAGGTCGACTTCGTCCTCCTGCGCCAGCGTCTGGCGGAGGGAGCCCGGTGGGGTGAGGAGCTGACCGAGGAAGTTCTCGCCCTGGCCCACGGCAAGACGCCGGCGGGCGTGTGATGGCGTCGGCCGCGACGCGCCGGGTCTCGCCGGATCCGGGACGCTCCTCCTCGGCGGCCCTGGATATCCGGGACCTCGTGGCGGACGACCGGGAGCGGGTCGTCGCCATCGACGCCCTCCGCACCGGGACCCGCAAGCCCGAATACTGGTCCAGGGTCTTCCGGGAGACCCTGGAGCCGGATCCGAAGGTGATGCGCCTCGGACTCGCGGCGGAGCGGGGCGGCGTCCTGATCGGCTACGTCACCGGGGAGGTTCGCGCCTTCGAGTTCGGCTCGGAGGCGTGCGGCTGGATCCTCACGATCGGCGTGGACCCGGAGCGAGCTCGGGAGAAGATCGCGTCGAGCCTCCTGGCGGCGGCTTGCCGTCGGTTCCAGGAAGCGGGTGTGTCCAAGGTGCGGACCATGGTGCAGAGGGCGGACGTCCCCGTTCTGTCGTTCTTCCGGGCCAACGGGTTCGTGGGAGGCAGCTTCGTCCAGATGGAGCTCGATCTCCCCGATCCGTCGGGAGGGGCGTCATGAGCGATACGGTCCGGGTGGAGAAGGAAGGGCCGGTGCGCCTGGAGGCGCTCGAGGGCGGAGCCGTCTGGAGGGTGATCCTCGACACCCCGAAGGCCAACCTGGTGGACATGGAGAAGTGCGACCTCCTCTCGGAGATCTTTCTGCGGGCGGGCGAGGAGAAGGGCCTCAAGGCCGTGATCATCCAGGGCGAAGGGCCCCACTTCTCGTTCGGGGCCAGCGTCCCGGAGCATCTCCCGGAGACCATCGAGCCCATGCTCCGGGGCTTCCATCGCGTCTTCCACCGGATGCTCGACGCCCGGGTGCCCACCCTCGCCGCGGTGAGAGGCCAATGCCTGGGAGGCGGGATGGAGCTGGCCATCTTCTGCGACCGGATCTTCGCCTCGCCCGACGCCCGGATGGGCCAACCCGAGATCGTCCTGGGGGTCCTGGCGCCGGTTGCGTCCGTGATGCTCTCCGACCGGGTGGGCCGGGGCGCCGCGGCGCACCTTCTGCTGAGCGGGACCTCCGTGACGGCGCACGCGGCCCTCTCCATCGGCCTGGTGGACGAGGTGGCGGACGACCCCGTGGAGGCGGCGCTCACGTACGCGCGGGATCATCTCCTGCCGAAGTCCGCGTCCAGCCTCCGGTTCGCGGTGCAGGCCTCGCGGGTGGGCTTCGCGGAGCGGTTCCGGAGCGAGCTCGCCGAAGTGGAGCGGATGTACCTGGAGGACCTCATGGCCACCGACGACGCCCGGGAGGGCTTGAGCGCCTTCCTGGAGAAGCGGGACGCCCGGTGGAGCAACGGATGAAGGGCATCGAGCCCGGGGAGGGAGAAGAGATGACCGGAACGGATCTGGCGGGAATCCTGGAGCGGGCCGAAGCCCTGTACCGGGACCTCTCCCTGGAATCGGTACGTCGGTGGAAGGACGAGACCGGCGGACTCGCCGTGGGCTTCATGCCCATCTACGTCCCCTGCGAGGTCCTTCACGCGCAGGGGGTGCTGCCCGTGGGGCTGATGGGCGGCGGCGACGGGCTGGAGATCATTCGCGGGGACGCGTACTACCAGTCCTACATCTGCCACATCCCCCGCAGCACCATCGAGATGGGCTTGAACGGAGCCCTGGACTGCCTCGACGGGGTGGTCTTCCCGGCCATCTGTGACGTGATCCGAAACCTGTCCGGAATGTGGAAGCTGCAGTTCCCGGACAAGCTGTCCTTCTACCTGGATCTGCCCCAGAACTTCGAGCCCGGGATCGGGGGCCACTTCTACAGGACGCAGATCCTCGAGCTGGCCGGCGCGTTGGAGAAGCGGGGCGCGAAGCCGTTGGAGGAGGAGGCGCTGCGAGCTTCGATCGCGCTGTACAACCGGGCGCGGGTGCTGGTGAAGGAGCTGTACGCCCTGCGCAAGGAAGCGCCCTGGAAGATCCCCACGTCGGAGCTCTACCTGGTGCTGAGAGCCGGGCTGGTGCTTCCCGTCGAGGCATTCACGGGGATGCTGGAGGAGTACCTCGCCGCGGTCCGGGCCGACGATTCGCGACGTCCGCTGGACCAGGCGCGGGTCCTGACCACGGGCTCCTTCTGCGAGCAGCCTCCGCTCGGCCTCATCCGGACGCTCGAGCGATCCGGCTGCTACATCGTGGACGACGACTTCGTCCAGGTGCACCGGTGGCTTCGACACCCCGTCCCCGAGGAAGGCGATCCCCTGGAGAACCTGGTGCAGGCTTTCCTGGACGACGCCATCGAGAGCCCGACCCGCTACGTCGGCGACGGGAAGAAGGGGACCGAGCTGTTGGAGCGTGTACGGGGCTCGGCCGCGGAAGGGGTGCTGTTCTGCGCCCCCAGCTTCTGCGACCCGGCGCTGCTGGACCAGCCGATGCAGGTCCGCGCGATCGAAGCCGAAGGCATTCCGTGGACGGCGTTCAAGTACTCCGAGAACGGCGGGCAATTCCAGACGATCCGCGAGCAGGCCGGCACCTTCGCCGATTCCATCAAACTCTGGAGCGGGGAGTGAGATCATGACCCGGAAGCTACCCACCGTCGAGCCCCCCGCAGAGGTGAAGAAGGACGACAGCCAGCTTCGCCAGAAGCAGATGTTGGCCCGGCACTTCGACCGCCTGGCTCACGCGCCGGAGACGGGAGACAAGAGCGCCTACACCTTCGTTCCGGGAAACCTGACCGAGCTCCTGCTGAGCTTCGATCTCCTGCCGGTGCTGCCGGAGATCAACGCCCTGCAGTCGGCCATGCGAGGCAAGTCCCGGCAGTACATCCAGCTGGCCGAGAAGCTCGGGCACTCGGAGGACGTCTGCACGTACGTGAAGTGCGACGTGGGGATGATGAAGTCCGGCAACGTCGGACCCACCGGCCAGCGGCTCCCGGATCCCGGGATCCTGCTCCTGTCCTACACCGGCTGCTTCACGTTCATGAAGTGGTTCGAGATCCTCCGGGAGGAATACGACAGCCCGGTCGCCATGCTGCACGTGCCCTATCAGAGCGACGGGGTCATCACGGAGGAGATGCGGGACTACGTGGTGAATCAGCTCCGCGACACCATCATCCCCGCGCTGGAGAAGGTCTCCGGGAAGGCCTACGACGAGGATCGGCTGAAGGAGCTCCTGGCCCGCTCCGCCCAGGCCGAGGACGACCTCGTGTGGGTCTTCCAGTCCGCGAAGAACCGGCCCTCTCCCATCGACGCCTACTTCGGGGGCGTCTACTACATCGGGCCGATCTTCAGCGCCTTCCGGGGCACCGAGGACGCCGTGGACTACTACCGGCTCCTCCGGCAGGAAGTCCAGCAACGGATCGACGACGGGCTCGGGCCCGTCACGCCGGACGGCGTCCTCGACGAGGAGCGCTACCGGGTGGTCGTGGAGGGACCGCCCAACTGGACCAGCTTCCGGGACTTCTGGAAGATGTTCGCCGACGAGGGTGCGGTGGTGGTGGCCTCGACCTACGTGAAGGTGGGAGGGGTCTACGACTTCGGGTTCCGCCACGATCCCGACCGTCCGCTCGAGACGCTGGCCGAGTACTGTCTCGGATGCTACACCAACCACAACCTGCCCAACCGGGTGGACATGCTCTCCCGGCACATCCGGGACTACCAGGCGGACGGCTTCCTCATCAACTCCATCAAGAGCTGCAACTCCTTCAGCGCGGGGCAGCTCATGATCCTGCGGGAGGTGGAGAAGCGGACCGGCCGCCCCGGGGGATTCATCGAGAGCGACCTCGTGGATCCGCGCTACTTCTCCCACGCCAACATCAAGACCCGCCTGGAATCCTACTTCCAGATGTTGGATCAGAAGCGGACGGGAGGCGCCGCATGAGATACTCCGTCGGCATCGACCTCGGATCCACCACGACCAAGGCGATCATCCTGGGCGAGGACGGCGAGATCCTGGGTCGGGGCATCACGAACAGCCGAAGCAGCTACAAGGTGGCGTGCGACGTGGCGCTGAGCGAAGCGCTCATCGACGCCCGGTTCGGGCTCATCTCGGGAGAGCTCGACCGAGCGGGCGTATCGCCGGAAGAGAAGGAGCGGGCGCTCACCGGCCTGGAGCGGGGGCTGCGCAAGGAGCAGTACCGCCATCATCTGGCCCAGCTCGAGGAGCAGATCCACTCGTTCCTCGACGAGGCCGACACCGAGCCGGGCTCGGGCCTGGCCCATGCGGTCGACGAGATCCTGGGCACGATGGTCGACGAGGTCTCGGAGCTCTATCGGGACGACAGCGAGCGGAAGAGCGACTTCTTCCGTGACCTGTCGGGAGGGCGGTACCTGGCGTTGGCGGAGGAGCGCGCCGCGGACGACGGCGTGGACTTCGACCGGATGGTCGGTCTCTTCGACAAGGCGATCCTCGTGGTGGAGAACCTGCCACCCGCGACGGGGGCGTTCAGGACCCACATGGATGCCGCCGTGGCCGGGTTGCCCGACCCTCCGGCCACGCTCTCTTCGGCGCTGCGGGCCGCCACGGAGGTGGAGATGGAGGAGGCATCGAGCGTCGGCACGGGCTATGGACGCCAGACGCTTCCGTTCCCGAAGGACATGATCCGCTCCGAGATCCTCTGCCACGGTCTGGGCGCCCATCACATGTTCCCCGCGACCCGGACCGTTCTGGACATCGGAGGCCAGGACACCAAGGCCATCCAGGTGGATCCCCAGGGCATCGTCACCTCGTTCCAGATGAACGATCGGTGCGCGGCCGGCTGCGGCCGGTACCTGGGCTACATCGCCGACGAGATGAACCTGGGCGTGCACGAGCTCGGTCCCTTGGCCAAGACCGCCACCCGCACGGTGCGCATCAACTCGACGTGCACGGTTTTCGCGGGCGCCGAGCTGCGGGAGCGGCTGTCGCTGGGCGAGCGTCGGGAGGACATCCTCCTCGGACTCCATCGGGCCATCATCCTCCGCGCTCTGTCTCTGCTGGCCCGGTCCGGCGGGGTCGAGGAGGAGTTCACGTTCACCGGAGGGGTGGCGAAGAACCTGGCGGCGGTGGAGGCCCTGACCCAGCTCATCGCGGAGAACTATGGAGACATGACCATCAACATCTCCCCGGACAGCATCTACACCGGGGCCCTGGGGGCCGCTCTCTTCGCCCGCCGCGAAGAAGAGAAGTCCGCAGGAAAGGAGGCGAGCGCAGCATGAGCGAGTCAGCGCCCGAACGGCTCCTGGTCGCCGGTATCGACGTCGGTACCTCGGCCGTCAAGATCGTCTTCGTGGAAGACGAGGGAGAGGCCGGAGCGAAGGTGCTCCTGGGACAGCGGGAGCGGATCCGGCGTCGGGATCCCCAGCAGGTGGTCTCCCTCTTCTTCGACGCTTGCCTGGCCGAAGCCGGGCTGGAGCGGGAGGCGTTCGACTACATCGCCACCACCGGCGAAGGGGAGATGGCGCCCTTCCGTACGGGTCACTTCTACGGAATGACCACGCACGCGCGCGGCGGCCTCTTCCTGGATCCGGAGGCGCGGGCGGTCCTGGACATCGGAGCGCTCCATGCCCGGGCGATTCTCATGGACGAGCGAGCCAAGGTGCTGGGGAACCGCATGACGAGCCAGTGCGCCTCGGGCTCGGGTCAGTTCCTGGAGAACATCTGCCGCTATCTGGGGATCACCATCGAGGAGATCGGGCCCCTCTCGCTGGAAGCGGACAAGCCCGAGCCCTGCTCCTCCATCTGCGCGGTCCTGGCCGAGACGGACGTGATCAACATGGTGTCGCGGGGCATCTCCACCCCCAACATCATCAAGGGAATCCACCAGTCGATGGCGGGCCGATACCTCAAGCTCGTCTCCTCGGTCGGGGCTCGGGGGACCGTGCTCGTGACCGGGGGGCTCTCCGCGGACGTGGGCCTCGTGGCCGCGCTGCGGGAAGGAGCCGAAGATGCGGGGCTGGACGCCGAGATCCGGACGCACCCGGACTCCGTTCTGGCGGGAGCCCTTGGAACCGCCCTGTGGGGGGCGTTCCGGGCCCGCAAGCTGGCGGCCAGTGGAGTGGCGTTCTCGTAGGCAGACGAGTGGCGGGCGCGCCGCGCGCGCCCCCAGGGAATCCGTGATGCTCGGCGCCGGACGGCTCGTGGTGCCGACCTTCCTTGAAGGAGATCGAGATGGAGCGGACAAGGGAAGAGGAGCAGGAGGTGCAGGTGCGGAGCCTCGCCCAGGAAGACCTCCCGATGGTGACCGCCATCGACGCGAAGAACGCGGGGCGCCGCCGCGACGAGTACCTCAAGCTCAAGTTCCGCGACAACCTTTCGGAGACCGGCATCCGGATGTCGCTGGCGGCCGAGATCGACGGCGTCCTTTGCGGATTCCTCCTTGCGAGGGTGTACTACGGGGAGTTCGGGACGATGGAGCCGGCCGCGGTGCTGGACACCATCGGCGTCCACCCGGAGTTTCACGGCCGGGGCGTGGGAGCCGCGCTCCTCGCCCAGCTGAGGACGAACCTCCACGGAATCGGAGTTCGTCGCGTACAGACCGAGGTGGGCTGGGACGACGCGGCCCTCCTGGGGTTCTTCCGCCGGGAGGGATTCATGCTGTCCAACCGTCTGTGCCTCGACCTGGACCTCGAGAGGGTCCGCAAGGAGGGCGAGACCGTCTCGTGATCCACGCCAAGAGCACCCGGTACGCCCTCTACGCCGCGGTCGAGATGGCCGCGGCGCCTCCGGACACGTTCGTGACGGCTGCCGAAGTGGCCGAACGCTACCAGATTCCCTCTACCGTTCTGGCCAAGGTGTTCCAGCAGCTCGTTCGGGCCGGCATCGCCCTGGGCACGCGAGGCTCGGGGGGAGGCTACCAGCTCGCGCAGGACGCGTCCCGGCTCACGATGCTCGACATCATCGAGGTGTTCGAGCCGACCCCCACGATGGGAGCGTGCATCCTGCAGGAGCCGGAGGACCATCCGTGCCCCACACCGGGAACGTGTCGGATTCGCCGGGTCTTCGACGAGGTGCAGGAGCAGGTCCGAAGCACCTACGCCTCCATCAGCCTGGAGACGCTGGCGTTGGGCGGGAGGATGCCGAGCCTGGTGACGATCGAGGACGGGCGGGGGGCGGGACGCTAGCCCCAGGCTCCGAGCAGCCTCCGCACGAGCACGATCTGACCCACGTGGTAGGCCGTGTGGTCCACCACCAGAAGAACCTCACGGATGTTGGTCTGGCCGGATCCCCACGGAACCCTCCCGAAGAGGTCGAAGTCCGGATCCATCACGAGAGCCTTGAACGCCTCGACGTCCGCGTGGTAGTCCGCGACGCTCTGGTCCCACGCCGACGGCGACGGGGGCGCCGGCGAATCCGGCCAGTAGTCGTCGGGCCAGGTCTGTTCCTGGTAGTGCTCGTCTCGGCAGAAATCCAGGATGTCGCGCTGTGCGAGCCGGATGTGCTCCACCAGCTCCCAGACCGAGTGCGGCGAGCCGGCCGGCCGCTCGCCACGCAGCGCGGAGGGGAGGTCCGCGATCGCGGAGTCGAAGCGCGCGTGTGCCTCCTGCCAGTCGAAGGTCTTCGCGAGGAACTGGCGCAGCTGATCATCCATGTGTGCCTCCGGGTGGACGGTGACGGACGTCCCATCCGACCCGCCTCCGCCGACATTGGTTCCGACACTCACCATGGAGGATCCGAGGTCATGATCTTTGACGGTCCGCGCCGGACCCGCTACTTCGAAGTCGCTGAAGACGTGATCGAGGGATGTGGACGCGAGATGCCCTGTGGAGAGCGAATGGCCGCGCGTGGGGTCCGACGGACCGGGAAGGCGTTCACGGCCGCTGCAGCGGTGGTTGTGCTGGCGTGCGCGTCCGCACCGCGGGCTCCGATCCAGACGGCTATGAGCTGCCGAGCGTTCTACGATACCGCTCCGAAAGGAGCCGGCGTGCGGATCGACGAGGCACCCCGGATCCTCAATCAGACCGCCGTCGCCGACACCCTGAGCCAGCTCTACCAGATGCCTCGACTCAGGAAGGGCGTCGTGGAGCTCCTGGTGGAGCGAGACGGTCGAATCTCGCACGCGTGCATGTACGAGAGCTCGGGAGATCGGGCGTTCGACCGGGCCGTGCTGCAGGCCTCGACGGTAGCTCGGTTCAGGCCCGCCAGGTCGCGCGGGCTTCCGGTGATCGCCTGGATCGCGATCCCGGTGCACACGATCGTGGGTGGGTGACGGGCTCATGGCCACGTTCCGCTACTTCCTCGGGGTCCTTCTGGTGGTCACGGTGCCGCCCGCGGTGGTATGGTGGTTCGTGGTCCATCCTTTCGTCGACTTCTGGCGACGCATGGGTCCGACGTGGGCGCTCATCGTGGTCGGTACCCTGATGGGGGCGAGCATGGTGGGCCTCTGGCACCTCCGTCGGCCCCTCGTGGGTCGGGACCTGGGGGCGCACTGGTTCCTGGTCGCTCCGGGTGTGGCCTTGCTGCTCGTCTCTTTCTATCTGGGTCTGCGTCGGCGCAAGCAGCTTACCACGAAGATCCTCTCCGGTGTCCCCGAGCTTCAAGAGGACGGCAAGGGGGGCGAGCTTCTCACGGAAGGGCTCTATGCACGTATCCGCCATCCGCGGTACGTGGAGGTGACCGTCGGTGTTCTCGGCTACGCCGCGCTGGCGAACCACCTGGGTGCATGGATCGTGACCGGCATCATGATCCCGACCCTGCACCTCGTCGTGCTCCTGGAAGAGCGCGAGCTCGCCCGTCGATTCGGGGCCGAGTACGAGGCATACCGGGGGCGCGTGCCGCGCTACGTCCCACGGTGGCGGGGGGCGTGAGCCGGGACGGCTGCCAACCCGCGTGGACAGCGCGCGCCCCCGAACTGCGCCGTTGACGCCCCCACTCTCAGGTTGGAGGGGCGGTGAGCGTCGGGATGGGCCCGACGAACGAGGGCGGCTCGGGCATGACCAGAAGACGCGTCAGGATCCTGAAACCCAGCTCTCCGATCCTCCCCAATCCGGGGAAGTTGATGAGCTCCACGTCGTCACCCGGGCTGTGGTACTCGTCGTGGTAGTCGGTGAAGAACCCCAGCCACGGAATGCCGGCCTGCCAGAAGCATGCGTGATCCGTCCCGGTCGGACTGCTGGCGACGGGCGTGACGATGAAGAGGTTCGGGGCGTTGGCGTTGGCTACCATGGAGGCCCACGCCCCCGCCGTTTCCTGCCCCGACACGACCAGCGCATCGTTCCTGAGGCGCCCGACCATGTCGAAGTTCATCATCACCCGCGTCCGTTGTAGCGACACCGCCGGAGCCTCGAATACGTAGTGGCAGGATCCGAGTAGCCCCTCTTCCTCTGCACCGAAGCCGACGAACAGCACGGAGCGCCGATCGGTACCGGCCATTCCTCCCTGTTCGACGTATTGCTCGAGCAGACGGGCCGCCTCGAGGACCAGCACGGTGCCTGAAGCATTGTCGTCGGCACCGTTGTTGGGCCCCAGCGTCTCGTTGAGCAGTCCCCGATATCCGATGTGGTCGTAGTGTGCGCCCACCACCAGCCAGTCATCGGCCAGGGTGCCCGAGCCCGGCACCGCGGCCAGGACGTTGCGCGAGGAGAGCAGGGTATCTCCTCTCCAGGAGATCGCGTCGAAGGACTGGATCATACCTCCCGCCGGTGCCGTCAGGCCGTAAGCGAGAAACCTGTCTTCCAGGTAGTGGGCGGCTCGAAGCTCGTCCGCGGAGCCCGACAGGCGGCCCCGCATGCTGTCGTGCGCCAGAGCCTCGAGGTGGTGGCGGAGGCTGTCCAGGCTCGGCGCGGGAGGCGGAAGCCCGCGGGTGCTGAAGGTCCACGAGATCGGGCCTTCGAGGGGAGCCCCGGAGCGGGACTTGAGGCTCGAGGTCAGGACCACCCGGTACTCGGACCCGAAATCCATGGGGTCGGCGGGCGTCACGACCAGCGTGCGTCCGCGGGAAAGCGCGAGCTCCGCCCTCACGGGCCGGCCCGCGGCTTCGAGCCTCACACCGTTCGTCAGGCTGGCGGGGTCCACCTGGACGCTGAATTCAACCGTGACGCTCGCGAGGACGGAGACGCCTTCGGCGCCGGCGGTCGGGGACGCGGATCGCAGGCCGAGGGGCCCGTCGGCCGGCCCCACGGAGTCGCCGCAGCCGACCTGGGTCAGCATAAGTCCCAGAAGGACGGAACCCGGGACGAGGCGCCTCATAGGGACTCTCCGACCACTGCGGTGAGTTTCTGCTCTCGGAACGTCTCTCCTATCTGTACGACGGAGGGCCGAGTCCATTAGCGAGGAGCTGACCACACGGAGGCAGCGCCCGGGTTCAGACCGGGCGCTGCAGGCCGTCGATCTCGTCGTCTGCGCCGTCGCTACCCCGTTGATCCATTGGCGGTGCCGACGGCCGTCATCGTGGTCGATTCGCCCCGGCCGACCCGCCGCCGGGCGGCGCGGACACCGTGCTGGCGCTGCCCTACGAGCAGGATAGCTCGTATGTATCGAGGTCCACGCTGCAGGAGACGTCTGTCGTCGTGGTTCCGACCGTGTATTGACCCGTCATGCTGATGGACTGGGACGCGGCGGAAGGGTCGTATCCGTAGATCAAGTCGCCCGTCACCTCATCGACGTAACCGTCGGATGTCATCTTGAAGGTGACGAGGGCGGACATCAGCTGTGGATCGCCGAGCGGGTGCACGATCAATTGCAGAGCAGTGATGTCCAGCCTGCACCCGTCAACGGTCTTCATCCACGGCTCCTCAGTGACGATGGTGACCCGGAAGCTGGGGGTCGAGTACGGAGCTCCGGCGTTTCCCAGGCCGACGATGCTGAACGTGCCTTCGCCCATGCGGGCGCCGGTCTGAATGTGGAACATGTCCCACTCGGCGAGGCACACCTCGCCCTTGACCATGCCGTCGTCGCAGCCGCTGAGAGGCGAGATCGTGCCGCGGACCTGGATCTCTTCGCCCGACTTGCCGTCCATGTCCGCGTCGAATCCGAAGGCTCCGGTCTCGAGATTGAGCGAGCGATCGGCAATCGTGGTATCCGTGCCGCTGGCCACCCACTTCATGATCTCGTTGAATCCGTCCACCATGGTCACGAACCCTCCGACACACGTGCCGGAGCAGCCCGTCAGGAGGTCGAAGGCCTCGGCATCGGGGCCGACGAGGGATTCACTGTCCCTTCCGCATGAGGCGGTGGTAACGAGCGTGCCTGCGATGGCGAAGACGAGGAGTCGGTTGAGGCGCTTCATCTTGACCTCCAGCGGGAGTCGTCCAGCCCACCCTCTCTCGGAAGGCGGACGCGGTGGGCCATGGTCTCCGTCCGTCACTACCTGACACAGGAAAGCGGAGCCGCTGGGCTCATGCAGGGTGGAGGGTGAGGATGGCGACGGCGTGTCTGTGGGGTGGATCCGGATGCCCCGACCCACGCGCCGGACGTTTCCGTTGACCCATGATGAAGAGGCCCGCAACTTCCCTGTGATGGCCTCTCCCCAGGAGATTACCGGACGATTGCGCCTGGCCCGGGAAGGGGACCGGGAGGCGTTCGACGAGGTCTTCGCCCTCGTCTATGGGGAATTGCATCGCCTGGCCCAGGCCCAGCGGAGGCGGTGGCACGGGGATACCACCCTCGACACGACCTCGCTCGTGCACGAGGTCTACCTGAAGTTGGTGCGCGGGGAGGGCTCCACATGGGAGGACCGGGGCCACTTCCTCGCCGTCGCCGCCAAGGCCATGCGCCACCTCCTGGTGAACTACTCCGAGCGCCGGCAGGCCGCGAAGAGGGGAGGAGGAGCTCGCGCCCTGCCCATCGACGAGTTCAACCCGGTGAGCGAGGAGGTGGCCGACGACGTGGTGGCTCTCCACGAGTCCCTGCAGCGGCTGGAAGAGGTGAGCCCCCGGCAGGTGAGCGTGGTGGAGTCCCGGTTCTTCCTGGGACTGTCCGTGGAGGAGACCGGCCTGGCCCTGGGGATCTCCCCGGCCACCGTCAAGCGCGATTGGACCATGGCGAGCGCCTGGCTGTACAGGGACATCCGGACGACCCTCTTATGACCGCGCCCCTGGACCCGGAGCGCTGGAGCAGGGCGGAAGAGATCTTCGGCCAGGCTCTGGACGCCCCTCCGGAGGCCCGGGAGCGCTTGGTGAGGGAGGCCTGCGGCGAGGACGAAGAGCTCCGCCAGGAGGTACTCTCCCTCGTGGAGTCCGCGGACGCCGCCACGAAGTACCTGTCCCGGGTGGCGGTCCAGGCCGGGATCGGGTCTCCGGTGCGGACCGATGCCGACGCGCTCGTGGGTCGGTTGGTGGGGCCCTACCGCCTGGTTCGGCTCCTGGGCCGTGGGGGTATGGGTGCGGTCTTCCTGGCCAGCCGGGCGGACCATCAGTTCGAGAAGGAGGTGGCCCTCAAGATTCTCCCCTGGG
This sequence comes from uncultured Gemmatimonadaceae bacterium, assembly GCA_964630935.1. GTDB lineage: Bacteria > Gemmatimonadota > Gemmatimonadetes > Longimicrobiales > Gaopeijiaceae > SZUA-318. The sequence continues at coordinate 16,873 of CAZVYM010000007.1, forward strand.
GAACGACCTCCCCGGAGGCTGTCCGACGCTTCCAGGAGGAGCGACGGATTCTGGCCCGCCTGGAGGACGCGCGCGTCGCTCGTCTCCTGGACGGGGGCGTGACCGAAGACGGCATCCCCTACTTCGTCATGGAGTACGTCGAGGGATCCCCCATCGACGAATACTGCGACACCCATCGCCTCTCCGTCGCCCGCCGCCTGACCCTCTTCCTGGACGTGTGCGACGCGGTAGAGCAGGCCCACCGGCACTTCATCGTCCACCGGGACCTGAAGCCGGGGAACATCCTGGTGACCGAGGAGGGCTCGGTGAAGCTCCTGGACTTCGGCATCGCCCGGATCCTCGATTCGGACGAGGGCGATGCGGAGCTCACCCGGACGGGCCACGCTCACCCGATGACCTTGTCCTACGCCAGCCCCGAGCAGGTCCGGGGCAAGGCGATCACCACGGCCAGCGACGTCTACGCCCTGGGGATCCTCCTCTACGAGCTCCTCACGGGCCTGCATCCGTATCGCCGTGAGTTCACGTCGCCCTCCGACGCCGAGCGGGTCATCTGCGGGGAGGACCCTACCGAGCCCAGCCGGCGGTTGGATGCCGGCACGGCCGAGGAGAGTCGAGAGATCGCCGAGGCCCGGGGCGCCTCTGTGCCGAAGCTCCAGCGGGAGCTCTCCGGGGACCTGGATGCCATCATCCTCACGGCCATGCGGAAGGAGCCGAGTCGGCGCTATCCATCGGTCCACCACCTTTCGGACGACCTTCGCAGGCATCTGGCGGAATACCCGGTCCGGGCCCGGAAAGACTCGGTCGGGTACCGGTTCTCACGCTTCGTTCGACGCCACCGGATCGGGTTCGCGGCGAGTCTCGCCCTGGTCGCCCTGGGGGCGGCGCTCCTCGCGGTGTCCATTCGCCACACGCTCACCACCGCCGCCCTCGATCGAGCCCTGAGCCGGGAGGTCGCGACCACCCGGGAGGTGTCCCGGTTCCTGGTGGACCTCTTTCGGGTCTCCGACCCTTCGGCGGGGTTCGGAGATACGGTCCGGGTCCGCACGCTCCTGGACCAGGGGGTGGAACAGCTCTCCAAGGACACGGGAGGGACACCGGAGATCCGCGCCCGGACGCTCATGGTCATGGGCCAGGTCTACGACAACCTGGGGCTGTACGACGAGGCCGTTCTTCTGCAACAGGAGGCGCTCCGCGTACGACGTGCGCTCTATGGGGATGTCCATCCCGAGGTTGCCGAGACGCTGGAAGCGTTGGCGAATTCCTACGATTGGGCGAGGCAGCCGTTCGTCGCGTTGGGTTACTTCACGGAGGCTCTCGCGATCCGAAAGACCTTGGGGGATGCTCCGCTCTCCGAAGCTTCGTCCCTTCAGGGGATGGGTCGTCTCCTCCGCGACCAGGGAAACCCGGACTCGGCGGAGGTCCTGACCCGCGAGGCGCTGAGGATCCGGACGAGCGTGGCCGGGGAGGGGGACTTCCAGACGATCCTGGCGCTGTCGGACCTCGCGTTCGTGCTCCGCGGAAAGGGCGAGGCCGACTCGGCCCAGTCACTGTACGAGAGGGTCATTCCGGGGCTGGAAGCCCACGGAGACTCCGGGGCCGTCAACCTGCCTGCGGCTCTGAACAACCTGGCCTACATCCACCGGACCCGGGGCGAGAACGCGGAGGCCGAGGGGCTGTACCGGAGGGCGGCGGCACTGGAGCGGCGGTGGGGGACGGTGCCGAACCTCCTCGTCCTCATGAACAACCTCGCCGCGGTCCTGGACGAGGAAGGCAAGGGTTCCGAAGCGGACAGCGTCCTGGCGGCGTCCATTCGTGTCTCGGAGGAATACTGGCCGGATGGTCACTGGCGAGTGGGTTCGGCGTACGGCGCCAGGGGGGCGTTCCGGATGCTCCAGGGGGATCCTGCCGGAGCGGAGCCGTTTCTCCGCAGAGCGCTGGAGATCTCCGTGGAGGAGCTGACGGAGGACAATCCCCGCACCGCCGCCGCCCGGATGAGCTACGGGGTCTGCCTGCGGGACCTGCATCGTTTCGAAGACGCCGAAGCCCAACTTCTGGCAGCCTTCGACTGGCTTGTGCAGCACCGCGGGGTGCGAGACCCGTACACCCAGCCCACCGTCGGCCATCTGGTTGCCCTGTACGAGGCCTGGGGCAAGCCCGCCGAGGCGCAGAGGTTCAGGGATCTCCTCGTCTCGGAGACGGCCGACCCATCGTCCGCCGAGAGGTCACCAATAGGGGCGACCGGCGGCGCGTCACCCGTCTGAGTCCATCCCGGTCGTGGCAACTGTCGGAGCCGTCGCTCATGGCGCGGCTCGGGAGCTCTTTCTAGGTTCGAAAAAGTCGGTCAGAGGGCTCGAACGTCGGGATGTGGGTGCATGGAGAGCTTGCGGGGCCGCCTGCTGATCTCCAGCGGTGGCTTGTACGATCCGAACTTTCGCCACACGGTGGTGCTGGTGGGCGAGCACAACGCCGAGGGGGCGTTGGGGGTCGTCCTGAACCGGGCCCTGGACCTCACGGTCGAAGAGGCTGTTCCGGCACTCGCCACGCTCGTGAAGCCCGGCGAGCTACTCTTCCAGGGCGGGCCGGTCCAGCCGAGGAGTCCGGTTCTGCTGGCCGAGCTCTCCCATCCCGAACTGGCGGATATCCTCATCTTCGGCTCCGTCGGATTCCTGGTCGGGGAGGTCGAGGCGGACGTACGACCCGGGATTCTGCGCGCCCGCGTCTTCGCCGGTTACTCGGGGTGGGGGCCGGGTCAGCTCGAGCAGGAGCTCGAGCTGGGCTCGTGGATCCTCGATCCGGCGCGTGAAGAGGATGTCTTCACCGACGCCCCGGAGCTCTTGTGGAGCACGGTCCTGCAGCGTAAAGGACCCGAGTACAGGCTGCTGTCCAAGATGCCGTTCGATCCCAACATGAACTGACGCCGTCGCGCGTCGACGGGTCGCTCACTTCGGCGTCGCCAGGTGGGCCAACCCGATACGATCGAGGACGCGCGCGTACCGTGGGTCGTCGTGCATTCCCAGCTGGCGCGGCACGACGCTCAGGTAGATGAGGCCCGGATCCCTGGCGTCGAGCGCACGCTCCAGATCCTCGAACGCACGGTCCAACTCGCCCAGTCCGGCACGGCCGACCGCCAGCCAGAAGAGCGACCCCGAGCCGCGCTCCTGGAGCTTCTCCATCTCACGGACGAGCTCACGCGCACGCTCCTCGTGGCCCGCCACGCCCAGGAAGGCCGCTCCGATGCCGAGCGTCGCCGTCGCCCCCCGTCCCAGCTCCAGCATCGGCTCGACGTGCTCCAGCGCCTCGTCCAGACGACCCATTCGCCCCAGGGTGTCCACCAGGCCGAGATGCGGGAGCGGCCCCGGCACGCTGTCGGCGATCATCTCGCGGAAGGCGGCCTCGGCTTCCTCGTATCGACCGAAGATGTAGAGGACCGTCGCCCTCCGGTCCCGGTGGGCGGGATCGAGGGGGCTGAGCTCGAGGGCTCGAGCGTTCGCGGCCAGGGCCCGCTGCTCGTCCTGCTCCACGTAGGTCCAGTAGAACTCCATCCACGAGTGGGGATCGGCCAGGCTGGGCCCGAGCTCGATGGCCCGCTCCAGCTCGCGCCGAGCCTCGGCGAAGCGCCACTCGTGGAACATGAGCAGGACGCCCCGTGCCATATGCGCCTCGGGAAGCTGCGGATCGAGCTCGATGGCGCGGTCGGCGGCGCGCCGGGCTCGGGCCATCAGCTCCGCGGGCGCTTGCCATCCGAAGCCCATGGCCAGGAAGACCACGATCTGTGCGAGGAGCGCGTGGGCGGGGGCGTAGGACGGATCGAGGGCGATGGCGGCCTCTGCTCGATCCACGGCTTCCTGGAATCCTCCGGACTCGAGACTCCGGTATGCGTGGAGCGCCTGGAGGTACGCGTCGTACGCCTCCACGGCCGGCGCGGGGCCGGACGCGGGCGTGGGCAGGCGCTCGAGCAGGCTCCCGACGACCCGCTCCACGATCTCGTCCTGGATGGCGAAAACGTCTCCCAGGCGCCGCTCGAAGCGCTCGGACCAGAGGTGGTATCCGTTCCGCGTATCGACGAGCTGCGCCGTGATCCGAACGCGGTCCCCCGAGCGGCGGACGCTTCCCTCCACCACGTGGGCCACGCCGAGCCGCTCCCCGATCTTCCGTACGTCTTCCCGGCCGCCCTTGAAGGTGAAGGCCGAGGTCCGCGCGGCGACCTGCAGGTCGGGAATGCGGGCCAGCACGTGCGTCAGCTCCTCGCTGATGCCGTCGGCGAAGTAGCCGCTGCCGGCCTCGTCGCTCATGTTCTCGAACGGGAGCACGGCGATCGAGCGATTCCAGCGGGTCGTCTCCGGGGTGGCGGGCGGTGCGGCGTTCTCCGGCACGTCCTGTTGGTCCGTCACGCCCTCCGGACCCGAGGAGCGTCCGGTCACGGGCGCGGCCGCCGGCTCGCCCTCGTCGGGCCGCACCTCGTAGGCCCACGCGAGGACGAGCGCGACCGGAAAGCCGAAGAGGAGGACGACGACCAGGAAGCGCTGGGCGGCGCCGAGGCCGAGCGGCTCCAGCACGAGCTCCGTCGCAGCCAGGACACTGAGACCCACCACGACGTAGGCTACCGCGACGTGGTAGACCTTGCGGCGCTTCAACTCGCCGAGGAACGATCGAAGATCGGCCATGACCGGCGGAAACCGTAGGGGTCGCCTCGCGCATACGCGCGCCGGAGGAGAGCCTGCTCAGTCCCCTGGCGGTCGCTGCGGCTCAGGTGCAGGGTAGGGTGCGGACGTCCGGGCAGCAAGCGGTGGAGTCGCGCCCCTCGTAGCCGCGCGCTGTAGCCGCGCCCTTGTAGCCGCGCCCGTGCCGCCGCGCGCTGTAGCCGCGTCCGGCTCCCGTCACACGGTGCGCAGGTATTCGTGGACCGCGCTGACGGTCGCCGACCCCTCGCCGACCGCGGCGGCCACCCGCTTGCCGGAGCCGTGACGGGCGTCGCCCACGGCGAACAGGCCGGGCACGCTGGTCTCGAAGAGGAACGGGTCGCGCTCCGGAGTCCATCCCTTGGGTCTCCGGCCCTCCGGCATCACGTCTCGGCCCGTGAGGATGAAGCCCTGCTCGTCGCGCTCGACCAGCTCGGCCACCATTGCGGTGCGGGGCGCGGTGCCGATGAAGATGAACATGGCGGCGGCCGGCCGGGTCCGCGTCTCACCGGTCAGCGTGTCCTGGACGTCGATCGACTCCAACCGTCCCGACCCGTGTGCGCCCACGACGATCGAGTTGGGGCGGACGATGACGTTCGCCGTCTCGTTGATGCGGTCCACGAGATACTGCGACATGGAATGGCCCAGGTCCGGCCCGCGCAGCAGCACGGTCACGATGCGCGCGTCGCGCGAGAAGAACAGCGCCCCTTGTCCGGCCGAATTGGCCCCCCCGACCACGACGACGTCCTTGTCCCGGTAGAGCGTTGCCTCGGTGAGCGCGGAGCCGTAGTACACGCCGGTGCCCACGTACTCCTCGAGGCCGGGCACCTCGAGGCGCCGGACCTCCATGCCGCTCGCGATCACCACGACGTAGCAGCTCAACTCGGAGCCGTCGGCCAGCTCCACCACACGGTAGGGGTCGTTGCGCCGGACTCGAACGACCTCTTGTGCCGTGAGGATCTCGGCGCCGAGGCGTCGGGCCTGAGCGGTCGCCCGCCGAGCGAGGTCCGCGCCGGTGAGACCCTCCGGGAAGCCGAGATAGTTCTCGATGAACGAGCTCGTTCCAGCCTGACCACCGGGAGCGTCGCGCTCGACGAGGAGGGTCGCCAGCCCCTCCGACGCCCCGTACACGGCGGCGGCGAGCCCGGCCGGGCCCCCTCCGACGATGACCAGGTCGTAGAAGCGCTGCTTCGGTCGCGTGTCGAGGTTGGACTGCTCGGCCAGCTCGCGCGGGGTGGGCTGCACCAGCGTCGTTCCGTCCGGATAGAAGACGACGGGGAGTCGGGACAGGCCCGGCTCGACAGCCTCGACCAGCGCCCGCATGGAAGGGTCCGTGTCGATGTCGGACCATTGGTACGGAATCTGGTTGGCGGACAGGAAGCGCTTGACCGCGAACGTCGACGAGGAAAGTGCCGTGCCGGCAACGCGGATCCCCTCCAGGAGCGGCCCCGCCTGGGCGCTCCACTCATCGAGCAGCTCCTCCAGGTGTGGGTAGAGGAGCTCCTCGGGCGGCTGCCACGGCTTCACCAGGTACCGGTCGAGGCGGATCTCGTTGATCGCGTCGATGGCGCTCTGCGTGTCCGCGTACGCCGTGAGCAGGACGCGACGCGCGTCGGGGAACATCTCCAGCGCCTTCACCAGGAACTCCGTCCCCCTCATCTCCGGCATGCGCTCGTCCACGACGAAGAGCGCCACCGGCGCGCCACGCCGCTTCAGCTCCTTGGTGACCCCCAGCGCTTCCGCCGCCGAGCTGGCCTTCACGATCCGGTAGTCCCGACCGAATCGGGCCCGCAGGTCCCGGCCCACTGCGTTCAGGACCTCGGCGTCGTCGTCCACGGCCAGGATGACCGGACGAATCATGGCTCGCTGGCGCCTCCGGCCGCGGATGGATCGGCGTCTGCCAGCGGAAGCATGACCCGGAACTCGGTACGGCCGGGCCGGGAGTCGAAGTCGATGTCTCCTCCGTGCCCCCTGACGCGTGTACGGGCGATCTCGAGGCCGAGTCCCGTGCCCTCTCCCGGGGCCTTCGTCGTGAAGAACGGGTCGAAGATCCGCCCTTGATCCTCGGGGGCGACGCCCGGTCCGTCGTCGATGATGCGCACGACCAGGGAATGCCCCTCGGGCTTCGCTGTGACCGACACGTGTCCGCCGAGGTCGACGGCGTCGAGCGCGTTGTCGAGGACGTTCATCCACACCTGCTCCAACTCGCCCCCCACGGCCGTCACCTTCGGGAGCTCCGGAGCGACCTCGATCTTCACGCTCACCGACTTGTCACGGGCCTTGTGGCCGAGGACCATCAGCGTGTCCCGCAGTCCCTGCTCAACGTCGACGGCCTCCGGTACGGGCGCCCGGTCCATGTGCGTGAGTCGCTTCATCGCGCTCACGAGGTCGGAGATCTTCGAGCCCGCACGCTCGTTCTCCGTGGCGAGCATGCGCACGGCACAGCCGGCGGCTACCCAGTCCAGCGCGGCGTCGAGCTCGTCTCCCTCCAGGTATCCCGCGAACTCGTCGAGCGCCTCCAAGGTCACCGAGGTCTCGGCGAGCGCCTCCACGGCCGAGCCGTCGGCCCCGTGTGCCACCAGCCACTCGGAGATCTCGTCCTCGCGGTCGGATCGCTCGAGCGGAGAGAGGGACACCGGCGCCGGCCTGCGCATGCACGCCGCTCGCACCCTGTCCACCGCCGCGAGCTGTTCCTGGGTGAGTCCCGCCTGAGCGAGCGCGCGAGCGGCCCGATCGGCCTCTGCCATGCTCGACTGGAGCAGGGCCGCGCTACGTGCCACGGCAGAAGCCGGATTGTTGAGCTCGTGGGCGAGTCCGGCGGAGAGTTTCCCCAGCGAGACCATCTTCTCGTCCTGCAGGTCGCTCGTGTTGAACACCCGTGCCCGGTCGAGCATGACGTGGACGCACGCGGCCGTGATGTCCGGACATTCCCGAATCAGGTCGGGGAAATAGCTCTGAGGGAGCTCGAAGAGCTCCACCGCGGTCTCCGCGATGGTGTCGCCCGGGGCTGCCCGCATTCGCGAGAACGGGAGAACGCCGCTCAAGTCGCCCGCCTGCCACTCCATCACCTTGCGGGGACCGGCGCCGCGGTCGACGTAGATCGCGAAGCGCCCGCTCAGGACGATTTCGAGGCCGAGACGCCCCTCGCTGACGGGGTCTCCCTTGCGCAGGATGACCTCGTCGGTTTCGAATCGGCGAAGCACGCCCCGGGCTGCGAGCCACGAGAGCTCGTCGTCGGGCATGCGCGCGAGCGTGCGGTGTTTTCGGAAACGCTCGATCATGTCGAGGGGAGGGTGCTCGGCATTCATTGGCTCCATACTAGGAGCGGCCTCGATTCGCTGCAATGCGGACGTTGCGCGCGCTTTGGCGCAGCCGTGGGGGTGATGTCCGCCCTCGTCGCTCCGACGCCGATGTGTGCCGCCTGCTTCGGACCGGCAAGGCGGACCGACCCTGACACGTTGACACTGGTTAACCTGGGTTTACTATCTTGAATAGGATGTGCTCACCCACGATGAACGGCGGCATGTCGGGCCTCCGTCCGACCTTCCCGGAGAGCCCACGATCCGGTCGCCGGCGCCGCGCCGGCGATGTTCCCGCTGAGCCTCGCCGTCCGCCTGCCTCGCAGAGGACCCTCGCATGGTTCCGCATCATGCTCGCGGGAGCGGCATGCTGCCTCTGGACGTCATGCGGGGGGGCACCGACCGATTCCGGTTCCTCCGATGGCGTTCCCGACGACCACCCCTCGTTCGAGGAGCTGTTCGGGTCCACCTTGGTGAAGGCGGACGGGCGGGAGGTCGACCTTCGGTCTGTCCGGGGCAAGGCACTCGTGGGGATCTACTTCGCCTCCGGCTCCTGCTCGGCGTGTGGGGCGTTCACCCCTCAGCTCGTCGGAACGTACGGAGAGCTGAAGGCGGCCGGCAGGTCCTTCGAGATCGTGCTGGCCAGCCTGGACGGGAGCTCCGAGGACATGCTCGCCTTCATGCAGCAGCACGGCATGGAGTGGGTGGCGATGCCCTACGACTACACGAAGGTCCTCGCCCTGGCCGACCGATATGGCGTCGCGCTGATCCCGACGCTGGTTATCATCGACGACGAGCGGAACACGATCACGAAGAAGGGACGGGAGGACGTGGTCTCGCGGGGCGCAGGAGCCTACGACGTCTGGCTCGACGCGAGCCAACGCCTCAAGGCCGGGATCTGACGGTTCTCTCTCCCTCTCCGGGCGACCCGTCAGGCTCCTCCCGACCCTCTGAACGCGACCTGGACGCTGGTCCCGAAGCGCTGATAGAAGTCGTTCGCGAAGCCCGTCTCACTCCGCGACCAACCGACCTTCAGCGTCAGCGTCCGATGCCGACCCCACGGCCGCGTGAGCTGCATGGCCAAGATGGAGCCGGCGTCCCGATCCGAAGGGGCGACCCTCAGCTCCTCGGAGCCGGGGTTCAGGTAGCTCTGGCGGGCGAAGGCGCCATACGCTTGGATGGAGCCCCGGCGCCAGGGTGCGCAGAGAACGACCGCGAGGCGCTCCGAGCGGAAGTCGTAGGCCGGGAGCCTGGAGTCGTTCCACGCCAGGGTCGTGTAGATCCGTAGCACGATCCTTCCGTCGATCGACGCTTCGGCGCCGACGCCCATGCGTGTATCTCGTCGAGCGTCCGGGTCATGCGGGAAGCCGTGGGTCGATGCGAGCACGGACAGTCGTGCCGAGCCGGCGTCGCCCTCCCGCACCATGGCCGCGGTGACGTTGAGGCCGCGATGGTCGAGAGATCTCCAGTCCGCGGGCCCATAACGCACCGCGTCACCCCCTCCTCCCACCTCCACTGCCCACAGGGCGCCGAGAGGAAGGCCCACCCGGCCGGCCACGCCGCCCTCTCCCCGACCGGGCTCCAGATAGGCTGGAAGTGGAAGCGGGTCGGAGAGGGATCGGGCTTTCTGCCAGGACGTCACCTGCCAGCGGAGGCCTCCGCCCTCGCTCGCACCGGTCAGGGTCTCCCGCGCCTCGACGGCCATCTCCACCGAAGGGCCCGGATCGAGGTGGACGGATCGGAGGCCCACCCACGGCTCGACCGTGAGCTGCGCGCCGGCGCCGAGGGAACGGACGAGGGAGAGTGAGGATCCGGCCCTGAGACTCGCTCCTGTGTGGCCTTCGCCCTCTCCACGGAAGCTCACCATCCCGAGCTCGAACCCGATCTCTCGTGTCTCCGACCCTTCGACGCGATCCGCTTCGCCGGCCCGCCGGGCAGCCTCGTCGAGGAAGGGAAGGAGCTGCTCATGGAGCCGGGAGAGAGAGGAGACGGTGACGTGTCCACCACCGCCGGCCTCCAGGACATCATAACGCTCCGGCTCGAAGTGCTCGAGCGGCATGTCGGCGGGTCGGCCGACGTCGATGGGACACGAAGGAATACCGCAGCCCCCCGTTCCGGGATCTCCGCCGCTCGCGGTCCGGACGGAGGGTGGCATCCCCGTTTCGTCCAGGATCCGAAGGTTACCCATGAAGAGCCGCAACTCGCCCTGCAGCCTCTCGATCGTCCGTAGGCGTCGTCGCTCGTGCAAGACGACCCGCGCGAGCCCGGAAAGCGTCCGGGCGGCCGAGGAAAGAGGGTGAGCGGCCCGGACCGGATCCACGACCGCCCCGGCCGTGTCGGCTGCGGCGTTCAGGGCGCAAAGGGCCGAATCGGCCTCGGCGTACTCGGCCTCCAGAAGCGCGATGCTGTCCGCGAGCTGCTGTGCCTCGCCGAGGAGCGTGATTCTCCGGCGACCCGGGTCGACGGACTCGACTTGCCCGGCCACCGACAGGAGCCGTTCGGCGAGCGACCTCCGGCTCGCGTCCAGGATCTTCACCCGGTTCCTCGCTACCGCGAGGGCGAACCTCGGGTCGCTGAGGTCCATGACGCCTTGAGCGAAGAGCGGAAGCGAGGCCGGGAGCGGGAGACAGAGTGCGCCAAGGAGGGCGGGCACCAGAGACCGCCGCCCGCCGATCGAGCTTCCCCACCACTTCGAGATCTGTCGCATCTGGCCCATGGGCCGGCGCGACGGGCTCCGGACGGGCAGATGGACCCGTCGGTCAGGCGAAAATCGTCCGACTCCGCCATGCAGGCACGTACCCAACCACACGAATCTCGTACCCCTCCCCCTCTCGGCCGATCCCATCGGACGGCCTCGGCCGGAGCGTGCGCGACGGCTTCGCGGCGGCACCACGGCGCCCCCTCTCCGCGACGATCACTCGGACGTCCCTGAGCCCTACCCACGACGGAGGCGGAATTGCTCGCATCGTCGTACATTGGCCCTACCAGTGGGACGACTCGTCGCTGCGTGTGCGGCCCGCGCGTGCTCCTCCGGTTCCCGTCTCCCGCTGCCTGCCCCCCCTGACTGCCGATGCACCGCGGTCGGTGCGGGAGGATGACCGACGATGGGCAGGATGCCATGAAGGCGATCGTCTACGACGGCTACGGCCCTCCGGATATCCTGCACGTGAGGGAGATCGAGAGGCCGGAGATCGGAGAGGGCGGCGTCTTGGTCCGGGTCCGCGCCGCCTCGGTAAACCCCTACGACTGGCACCTGCTCAGAGGTCTCCCCTACATGGGGCGCCCGCACTTCGGATTGCGCCGTCCCAAGGGTGACGGAGGCCTGGGTGCCGATCTGGCCGGCGAGGTCGAGGCGGTCGGCAGCGCGGTGACGCGGATCCGGCCGGGCGACGAGGTGTTCGGGATGGTCGACGGCGGCGTGCCGGGCAAGCCGCTCCTCGAGCTCGGCTCCCTCGCGGAATACGTGCGTGTGTCGGAAGCGTCGGTGGCGCCGAAGCCCTCCAACCTGACCTTCGAGCAAGCTGCGGCCGTGCCGGCGGCGGCGTTCACGGCGTTGTCGGCCTTACGCGATCAAGGGCACCTCGAGGCGGGCCGGACGGCGTTGATCAACGGAGCGTCGGGAGGCGTGGGCACGTTCGCCGTGCAGATCGCGAAGGCCCTCGGTGCGGAGGTCACGGGCGTGTGCAGCAAGAGAAACACAGACATGATCCGCGCTCTCGGAGCCGATCACGTCATCGACTATACGCACGAGGACTTCACCCGGAACGGAAGGCGATACGACCTCATGCTGGACAACGTGGGGAACCGGTCGCTGTCGGAGTGCAGGCGGGTCCTGGCAGGACGAGGCGTGTACTTCGCCTCGTTCGGAAGTCCGGAGAACCGTTGGCTCGGGCCGTTCCTGCAGCTGCTCAGGCTGGCGGTGACGGGTCCGTTCGTGAGTCAGAAGCTCGTTTCGTTGACCCCGAGCCGGGACACGGAAGCCCTGCTGGCCCTGAAGGAGCTCATCGAAGCCGGGAAGGTCGTGCCGGTGATCGACAGAACGTACCCGCTGGACGAGGCCTCCGAGGCCATGAGGTACCTGGAACGAGGTCATGCCCGGGGAAAGGTCGTCATCACGATCTGAGGTCGGCCCGTGACCGGGAGCCCTCCGGCGTCGAGCCCGTGACGGGTGTGGGCGCCACCGAATGAAGCTCGCAGTCGCACGCCCGGAGCATTAGGATGGCCCACCTGCTCCACGGCGAATCTCGAGTCACGCGGGACCCCCCGTACGGAGGCATCATGCAGTTGCGAGACATCCCCATGTGCGCGCTCGTGCTCGTGGGAGCGGCGGCGTGCGCGTCCGCGCCCTCGGCCCGGACGTCGACGTCCACGACAGTGCAGCCCGCCAACCGGTCGTTCGATCCCGGCAGTCCCACGTCGCCTTCCGGCCGGTTCCGCGCCGCCGAGGAGGGCGGCCCCATCAACAACAGCACCACCGCGTATCCGTCGACGTACCAGCCGATCCCGTCGGGGCCGGTGCTGATCCGGAACGCGACCGTGATGACGGCAGCCGGGCCGACCATGCAACACGCCTCCGTTCTGCTCGAGGACGGCAAGGTCGCTGCGGTCGGGCAGAGCGTGAGCGCGCCCGCCGACGCGACGGTGGTGGACGGCACGGGCAAGTGGGTCACACCGGGCATCATCGACGTGCACTCGCACCTGGGCGTCTACCCGGCGCCGAGCGTCGCCGCCCTGTCGGACGGCAACGAGCTCACGAACCCCAACACCGCGCAGGTCTGGGCCGAGCACTCGATCTGGCCTCAGGATCCCCAGTTCGGACTCGCGCTGGCGGGCGGCGTGACGACCATCGAGATCCTGCCGGGCTCGGGCAACCTCTTCGGTGGACGCGGCGTGGTGGTCCGGAACATATCCTCGCGCACGGTCCAGGGGATGAAGTTCCCGGGCGCGCCGTACGCGCTGAAGATGGCGTGCGGAGAGAACCCGAAGCGCGTGTACGGCGAGAAGGGGCGGGCCCCTTCCACGGAGATGGGCAACATGGCCGGATACCGCGAGGGCTGGATCGCCGCGGAGGAATACAAGCGCAGGTGGGACGAGTGGCGTGACAGCGGCGCCGATCCCGCCAAGAGGCCCCACCGAGACCTGCAGCTCGAGACGCTGATGAGCGTGCTCGACGGTCAGACCCGCGTGCAGATGCACTGCTACCGTGCCGACGAGATGGCCCAGGTCATAGACATGTCCCACGAGTTCGGCTACAAGGTGGCCGCGTTCCATCATGCGGTGGAGTCCTACAAGATCCGAGACCTCCTGAAGAAGGAAGGGATCTGCTCGGCGATGTGGTCGGATTGGTGGGGATTCAAGATGGAGGCCTATGACGGGATCCGGCAGAACATCGCGCTCATCGCCGAGGACGGCGGATGCGCGGTCCTGCACACGGACGACCCCGACGGCATTCAGCGCATGAACCAGGATGCCGCCAAGGCGCTCCAGGCCGGCCTGGAGGCGGGCATCCACCTGGACCGCGACGACGCGATCCAATGGATCACGATCGAGCCTGCCAGGATGCTGGGCATCGACGACCAGACGGGATCGCTGGAGACCGGCAAGCGCGCGGACGTCGTCGTCTGGTCCGGGGACCCGTTCAGCGTCTACACGAAGGCGGAGAAGGTCTACCTGGACGGCGCGCTCGTGTTCGACCGCGACACCGGCCTCCGTCCGGTGAGCGACTTCATGCTGGGCCAGAAGTCGGGAGGTGCGCGATGAACGCCCCGGCACCGCGGCATCGCCGCATCGGCCTGCTCGGCGTCGCGGCCGCTTCGGCCTGCCTCGCGTTCATGACGGCTCTGGCTGCCACGCTCGCGATCCCCACCGCGCTGTCGGCGCAGACCGTGGCCATCACGAACGCGCGCATCCTTCCGGTCTCGGGCCCGGCGATCGAGGGAGGGACGCTCGTCATGCGGGACGGCAAGATCGTCGCCGTGGGCGCTGGGGTGAACGTGCCGGCCGGTGCGCGCGTCATCGACGGCACGGGCAAGACGGTCACGCCAGGGTTCCTCAACTCGAGCACGCAGGTCGGCATCGTCGAGGTCGGTGCCGTCTCGGGCACCAACGACACCGGGAGCGAGAACGACGACATCACCGCCGCGTTCGACGTCGTTTACGGGCTGAATCCCAACTCCACACTCATCCCGATCGAGCGCACCGGCGGCGTCACGCGCGCCATCGTGGCCCCGAGTGCCGGGGCCGGTCTCCTGGGAGGGCGGGGAGCCTTGATCCAGCTGACGGGCGATCGGGCGTCGGAGATGGTGCTGAAGGACCCCGTCGCCATGTTCGGGGTCTTCGGAGCGGACGCGGCCCAGCGGGCCGGCGGCGCCCGCGGTGACGCGGTTCTGCGCATGCGGGAGCTTCTGGACGATGCCCGCGATTATGCAGCGCACCGTGCCGCGTTCGAGGCCGACGACCGGTACCGATACGGCGCCAGCCGCCTCGACCTCGAGGCGCTCGTGCCGGTGATGGAGGGGCGGCTCCCGCTCGCCCTGGAGGTGAACCGCGCCTCCGACATCGAGAACGCCCTGCAGCTCGCGAAGGACGATCACCTGAAGCTGATCCTGATGGGTGCGGCGGAGGGATGGGAGGTGGCCGACGACATCGCGAAGGCGGGCGTGCCCGTGGTCATGAACCCGCTCACCGACATCCCCCAGTTCGAGGAGCTGGGCGCCACCCTCGAGAACGCCGCGCGCCTCTCCAAGGCCGGTGTCGAGGTCGCGTTCGCTACGTTCGACGCCGCCAACGCCCGCAACGTCCGCTACCTGGCGGGCAACGCCGTGTCCTACGGCATGCCGTACGGCGCGGCGCTCCGGGCGGTGACCTCGAATCCCGCGAAGATCTGGGGCGTGGCCGACCGGTTCGGTACGCTCGAGGCCGGCAAGGACGCGGACGTGGTCGTCTGGAACGGCGATCCGTTCGAGGTGATGACGTGGGCCGAGCACGTGTTCATCGGCGGCAAGGAGATGCCGGGAGACAACCGGCAGAACGCGCTCCTGGAGCGGTATCGGACGCTCGAGGGCCGGATGCCCGCCGGGTACAAGCGATGAAGGCGCGGAGGGGAGCCGTGCTGCTGCTCACCGCGGCCGTCGTCGGCTCCCCCCGCGTCCTGACGGCACAGGACCGGCAGCACCACGCCCCGGTTCAAGAGGCCCGCACGTCGGTTCAGCAGCCACGCGTGCCGGTGCAGCAGCGCCGTGCCCCGGTGCGCTCGCCGGAGGTCCACGCCGATCGCACGATCACGTTTCGCGTATACGCTCCCGGCGCCTCTTCCGTGAGCGTGGGTGGCGACATGATCCAGGACCAGCCGCGCCGTCCGATGACGAAGGACTCGGCGGGAGTCTGGAGCGTGACGATGGGGCCGTTCGCTCCGGACCTCTACGACTACACGTTCCAGATCGACGGGGCGACGGTCCTCGACCCCGTGAACCCCAGCGTCACGCTCGGACCGCGCACCTCCTCGAGCCTCATCGAGGTGCCGGGTGACGGACCCCAGCCGTGGGATCCACAGCCGGTGCCGCACGGCACTGTGCACATCCACTGGTATCACTCCGACGCCATGGGTGGGATGCGCGCGGTCTATGCCTACACGCCCCCGGGCTACGAGTCGGGGCGGGATCGGTACCCGGTCCTGTACCTCATGCACGGAGCCGGTTTCATCGAAGCGGGATGGACCACCACGGGCCGGGCCAACCTCATCCTGGACAACCTCATCGCACAGGGGAGGGTGAAGCCGATGGTGGTGGTGATGCCCTCCGGCCATCCGCAGACCGCGACCACGCTCGGCTTCAACGACCCGCCCAGCACCGATCGTGCGCTCGTCAGCCAGGATCTTCTGCAAACGGTCGTTCCGCTGATCGAGCGTACGTACCGCGTGTTCGCCGACGCCGACCACCGTGCCATCGCCGGCTTCTCGATGGGAGGCGGACAGTCGCTCCAGATCGGCCTGACGCACCCCGCGCTCTTCCACTGGGTGGCCGGCTTCAGTGCGGCGATCCCGCGCCGGGAGGACGCCCTGGAGCGGACGTTCTCCTCGGTCCTGGACCATCCGGCGCGCACGAACGAGACGCTGAAGCTCCTGTGGACGGCGTGCGGCACGGACGACCGTGCATGGTTCCCGCCGAACGAGATGTTCGCGAAGCTGCTGGACCAGCACGGGGTGCGTCACACGTTCGTCACCTCGCCCGGGGCGCACCAGTGGCAGGTGTGGCGCCGCAACCTGATCGCGCTGGCGCCGCTTCTGTTCACCGGCTGAGGGCGCGTTCGGGTGCCTCCGCCCTGCGGCGCGGCAGCGCTTCGCGCCGTTGCCGACCTCTCGGTCCTGGAGGTTCGCCTCTTGCGGTCCCCCTCGGGCCGTGCGCGAGGGCGATGGTCTCGGTGAAGGGCACGTTGCGGTCGTCGTCACCCTGGATGAACAGGATCGGCGAGGGCCAGCCGTCGAACGCGCCCGTGGTGGAGCGGCGCTACCTAGACGGCATCGTCAGGAGCTGGGCGTACAGCTCGATGCCGTACCAGAGATTTCCGACGCGCAGGTTCTCATCCGCCGCGTGCTGGTTGTCGTCGTAATTCGCCACCGGAACGATCACCGCCGGCTTGCCCAGGGTGTCCGTGAACAGATAGAGCGGGAGAGATCCGCCGAGCCCGGGAACGAGGACCAGGCTCCCCATGCCGAACGCGTGGTCCGCCGCGGCCTTTCCCGCCGCAATGACCTGCTGCACGTACGGGTCGCTCATCTTCGTGCGGGCGGCCGGATAGCCGGGGCCTCCGAGGACTTTGGCGATCTTGCGGTAGCGCAGGCGGGTCGCGAGATCGGGGTCCTCGCGCACGATGTGGTAGCCCTGCTTGCGGATGTGCGCCTCGATGAGCTCCCTCATGTGCTGTGGGTCGTTGCCCTTCACGAGTCGGATGCCCAGCGCCGCCGTGGCGGTGGACGGGATGACGTTGGTGGCGCGCGCCCCCGTGTTGGCGGCCGTGATGCCCCGGACCGTGAGTGCGGGCAGCAACAGGCGCTCCGCGAGGCTTGCGGGCTCACCCTCCGTCCACGACAGGCCCAACTCCTTCTTCAGCGTCGCGTCGTAGTCGGGAAGGGCCGCCAATGCCGCTTTCTCCTCGGGGCCCAGCGGCTCCACCGAATCGTAGAAGCCGTCCACGAGCACCTTGCCGTCTTCGTCCTTCATGCTGGCGAGCAGGTGGGCCAGCATGAGGCCGGTATCCGGGGCCCAGTTCCCGTAGTGGCCGGAGTGCAGATTGCGGTTCGCCCCGTACACCGTGACCTGCATGCCGAAGACCCCCCGGGCTCCGAAGGTCATCAGAGGGCGCCCGCTCTGGTGCACCGGGCCGTCGAAGAAGAGCCAGACATCCACCGGATCGAATTCCTCTCGGTAGCGCTGCAGGTACTCCTGCAGGTGAGGAGATCCGGCCTCCTCCTCGCCCTCGAACAGGAAGACGAGGTTGGAGGTGGGACGCACGCCGGCGTCCCGGAACGCGCGCAACGCGGTCAGGATCGCGGCGATGGGCGCCTTGTCGTCTCCCGCCGAACGCGCGTAGAGGCGCCACTCCGGGTCGACGGGCTCGCCGTCGGCGGGTAAGGCGCGTGGCCGGCCACCGGACTCGATGGCCCGGGTGTAGAGTGTCGGCTCCCAAGGTCCGTGCGTCCATTCCGACGGGGTCACGGGCTGGCCGTCGTAGTGCACGTAGAGACCCAACGTGCGGTTGGCTCCCGGCACTCGGAGCGTCCCGTACACCACCGGGGACGCGCCATCCACCGTCAGGAGGCGGGCGTCCACGCCGACCGCCGTGAGCCGATCGCGGATGTAGGCCGCGTTGCGGCGGATGTCGACCGAGTCGGCCGCGACGTTCGGATAGGAGAGCAGCTCCGCGAAGTTCCTGAGGATCGCCGGCCCGTGGGCGTCAAGGTACTCACGGGCCGCCTCGGGTCCACTCTGGGCGAGCAGGGAACGCGGAGCCAAGCCCACTCCCACGATCGACGAGGCCGTGAGCACGGCCAGCGAGAGACTCCAACGGCAGGTCGTACGCATGATCCGAGATCCAGGTTGAGTTCGCATGCCGGTCGGTCGGTCCTGTAACCTCCTGGGCGCGATTCAGCGCCCATCCGCCCCCCCGAGCGCTCGCAATTCGGCGACCCAGTCGTGGACCACCACGGCCGCCGCGCCCGCGCCGGCGGACTCCACGTATACGAGATCCCTGCCGTCCGGTGACACGTCGAAGTTCGCGTGGAAACGGAGGCCCGCGACGTAGTCGAGCGCCGACGCTACTTCGCCGTGGCCATTCCGCCCTCGCCGAGCTGGCGCTCGATGTCGTAGCGATCCCGGAGGGCGGGAGCGAGGAGATCCAAGCGCTCGGTCATCGGACCATCCTATGCGCCGCTCTCCGGGACGAACAAGAGAGCTTCCTGTCGACGCGGATGGCCGTCGCGCCACCTCACCTCCTCCCGATCGACTCGAGCAGAGCGAGTCCCTTGTCCATCACCGCTCGTCGGTGGGGGTCGGTGGCTCTCAGCTGGAGCATCCGCTCGAGGGGCTCGATGGCCCGGGCCGGCTCTCCGCGATCGACGTAGAGCCTGGCGAGCTCGTACTCCGCATCTACCAGGCAAGGATCCCCCTCGGCGGCGGACTCGAGGAGTCGGCGGGCCTCCTCCCAGGAAACGCCGGACAGCGCGGAGCCGCCGAGGAACCGTGTGGCGACGAATCGGGAGACGGAGCTCATGCGCATCACGGCCGCGTTCAGTCGTCCGAGGAGGTATTGCGCGCCCGGATGGGACGGGTCGAGCGCCAGCACGCGGTGGAGCTGCTCGACGAGATCCTGCGCGGTGCGCAGCTTGTCCCGTCCGTCTTCGACGTCCGTGCGCGCTCCCAGCACCACGGCGAGGTCGAACTGGAGATCGACGTCGTCGGGACGTGTCCGGACCAATGCGCTCAGGGAATCCTCCAGGTGCTGCAGAAGGACCTGGGCGCTGGATGGCTTCAGGCCTTGGGCC
Organism: uncultured Gemmatimonadaceae bacterium; assembly: GCA_964630935.1. Taxonomy (GTDB): domain Bacteria; phylum Gemmatimonadota; class Gemmatimonadetes; order Longimicrobiales; family Gaopeijiaceae; genus SZUA-318. The sequence continues at coordinate 35,889 of CAZVYM010000007.1, forward strand.
GCGAGGGCTGTCTCCCGAACACCATCGAAGCTCGTCCGCGCCGCCGAACACGTGGGAATGCCCAGCGTGGAACGAACCTCGGCGACCCGGATCACTGCCCCCTGTGCGAAGACCGCCGAAGGCAGGAGCGCCGCCGGCAGGAGCATCCGGCCGATGCGCGTGAGAGAGCGAGCGATGCGAGCCATGATGGCCTCCGCGCCAGGGGAAACGATCAGGGAGCGGCGAGCGCGAACGCGATCCAGGCAAGGAACGCGTAGCGCGTGACGGTGCCGACGAACCCACCGAGCGCGAACGAAACGAACGGCACCCTCACGAGCCCGCAGGCCAGCGTGACCAGATAGAACGGGGGAACGGCGAGGAGCGCACCAGAGAGCACCAGCGCCACCAGGGAGCGTCCGTCCCGATGGCGCTCGGCGGCTCCGAGCAGGCGAGCGGCTCGCGCAGGCAGCCGCTGGGGCGACCAACGAGCGAGACCGTAGAGCGCCGACTTCGAGGTCGTCTGGGCGAGTGCACAGGCCAACACCAGGAGCGGGAGCGCTTCCGTGGGGAGCACCATGGATGCGCCGATCACGACGACCTCGGCATTGATCCAAGGGAGGACGCCCCCGGCGAGGCAGGTGAGCGCCGCGGCGCCGATCACGCTCAAGTCCGCCATGGGACCTCCCGTGCCGGCGCACGCCCGGATCGTGCGATCGGGATCCCGAAGAGCGCACGACCTGGGGCGCTGCGGACTCCGACGGGGGCTCCGTCGAGGGGTGAGTCATACCCGCGGCGCCTCTCCGCACGAGCTCGAAGCTCACACCGATCAGCAGATGCGCGACATCGATGTTGTCGAACCAGGGACTCGGAGAGAAGTCGCCGAGGTACGCCAGCCCGGTGAGAATCGACAGCGAGCGGCCTCCGGCGATCGCGCCGCCCGCCGGGGAGCCTCGTCGGAAGGCACGTGACTCTGCAACGATCACGGGAATCAGACCGGCCGCGGTGTTCGCGATCAGAAGCAGGATGTCCGGACCCATCACGACATTCGCGGCGAGGAAGAGCGGGAGCTCGATCAGGGTCATGGCCAACAGGAGGGAGCGCCTGTCGGGAGCGACGAAAGACTCGATCGTCGCCTGCTGCGCGCCCTGCGTCGAGAACCCGCTGGCCACGTTGGACATCGCGAGCACGAGTGTGTACCCGCCGGCCCCGAGCATGGGCTGGAACCCGTGCTTCACCACGCCGGCCGCCGTGGCGATGGCCATCATCTGGAAGAAGAGACTCCAGCCCCGGGCTCGCTCGGTGTCCCTGTTTCGAACGGTGTGGTGGTAGGCGAGGCATTGGACGGTGAGGATCACATTCGTTCCGGCGCTGACCGGCGAATGAACGACCACCCCGAGGACCTGGATCGACGTCGTGTCCATGGCTCACTCCCCCCGGGTGGAAGCCGCCTGGTGGGCGACCTTCCACGATCGGAACGCCTCGGCGAGCCCGTGCTCGGGATGGACGAGCGGTTGCCAGCCGAGCTCCGTGCGCGAACGCTCGGACGTGAACGGGTTGTCGCGGGTGAGCATCTCGAAGGTGCCGCGCGCGTGGCGGGCCAGGTCGGCTCGCCCGAGGGCACGCAGCATCAGCGCGAGTGCCACGAAGGCGGCACGTCCGAGCGTCCGCGGTACACGGGGTGCTCGAATGCGACGCCCCAGACCCCGCTCGGCCGCTCGGACCAGGTCCACTGCGGTGGTGGGGTAATCGTCCGCGAGGAGAAACACCTGGCCTCGCGCCGCCTCGACCGAGGCCGAAAGCAACGCGCCCTCCGCGACGTTTCGGGCGTGCGCGAGCGTCAGCCTGGTGAGGCCCCCGTCGATGAGAGGGAAGGTGCCCCGCTCGAGCACGGGGCCGACCCGCGGGGCGAACTGGCGGTCGCCTGGGCCGTACATGACGGACGGACGAACCACCGCGGCCCAGACGAGGCCCGAAGCGCACGCCTCGAGCACCACGCGCTCCGCCTCCTGCTTGGAGCGGCCGTAGGCGTCCCACTCCGGAAGCTCGGGCAGCGGCGTGAGCTCGTCCGTCGGACGGGCGCCGTATCGGGCGCGTCCGTAGACCGCCGTGCTACTCACGTGCACGAGTCGCGCGCCCGACCGTCGAGCGGCCTCCACGACATGGGCCGTTCCCCCGACGTTCAATCGGCGGAAACGCTCCCAGGGTCCGCCGGCGCCGATCGCGGCGGCGGCGTGGAAGATCACGTCGCAATCCCGCGCGGCGTCCGCGAGCGAGGCCGGGTCCTCCAGGTCGCCGAACGCCACCTCGGTCCCCCGGTTCCCCAGGGCACCGACCGCCGACGCCGACCGGGCCAGCGTGCGCACGCGCCAGCCGCGTTCCACGAGGGCGTCCACGAGGTGGGAGCCCAGCAGGCCGGTCGCTCCGGTCACCAACGCCCGCCCACTCATCGGTCCGACTCGGAGTCGGGGGGTTCGGGCAGCGCGAACGCGATCACGTAGTCGCCGAGAGCCGAACGAATGCCGTCGTGGCCGCCGGCACAGATCACCAGGAACTGCCGGTCGCCCGGCCCGACGCGGTAGGTCATCGGCGTCGACTGAGCGGAGGCGGGAAGCTGCGCGCTCCAGACCTGCACCCCGGTCTTCAGATCGAAGGCCCGGATCCGTCGGTCCATCGTCGCCGCGATGACGACGATGCCACCCGTGATCAGAGGCCCTCCGAGGTTGGGCGATCCCCATGCATGCGGTGTGGGCACGTGGGTTACGTCCAACAAGGTCCCGAGCGGGACCTCCCACGCGGTCCGACCCGTGCGCATGTCTACGGCGTGGAGCACGCCCCACGGCGGTGGCGAGCACGGAATGCCGAGCGGCGAGAGCAGCGGCTCGCGGCGCACGGCGTAGGGCGTCCCTTCCTGGGGCAGAACCATGTACTTCGCGTCGGGAGGCGGTGGGCCTTGCCGGTCCGCGACGTCTCGTGGAATCAGCGTGGTCGCCATGGCGAGCCGATTGGTGTTGGTCACCAGCAGCCCCGATGCCGGATCGTAGGCGACCCCTCCCCACTCCATGCCGCCCACGAAGCCCGGATACTCGACGGTGCCCCTCAGGCTCGGCGGCGTGAACATGCCGTCGTGCCGCATCGAAGCGATCTTCTTCCGGCACACTTCACGATCGACGGGTGTCAGACCCCAGGCATCGTCGGGATCCAGACGTTGGGGTGTGAGGGACGAGGGCAAGATCGGGAAGGGCTGCGTCGGTGAAGCGACCTCGCCGGGGACGTCGCTGGACGGGACCGGACGCTCTTCGATCGGGAAGAGCGGCTCGCCGGTCTCTCGGTTGAACACGAAGAGGAAGCCCATCTTCGTGCTCTGCACGACCGCCGGGATCTCGCGGCCGTCTCGCTCGAGGGTGATCAGCGCGGGGGGACTCGGGAGATCGTAGTCCCACAGATCGTGGTGGACGAGCTGGACGTGCCAGACGACCTCGCCCGTCGAGGCCCGCAGGGCGACGAGGGAGTTCGCGTAGCGGTTGTCGCCGGGTCGCAACCCGCCGTAGTGATCGGGGCTCGGGCTGCTGGTCGGCACGAAGACCAGGTCCCGATCGGGGTCGGCCGTGATCGTCGCCCAGGTGTTGCCGGCGCCCGCGGGGACCCATCGCCCGTCGGCGGATCGACCGCCGACTCCGACCAGCGGGTCCCACGACCACCGAAGCGCGCCCGTGCGTGCGTCGAATGCCCGGACCACCCCGCTGGGCGCGTCGGCGGCCTGGCCGTCGAACAGCGTCGAGCCCACCACGACGACGTCTCCGACGACGGTCGGGGGCGCGGTGAGCTTGTATTGATCACGTCGGCCCTCGATACGGTCGACGCCCCTTCCGAGATCGATGGCGCCGCCCCCCGCGAAGTCGGAGCAGGGCCGGCCGGTTCGGGCGTCGAGAGAGAACAGCCGGGCGTCGAAGACCGGAAGGAAGATGCGGCTCGCGCACTCCGAGCCGTCCGGCCGCGTGGGGTCCTTCCAGAACGAGAGACCGCGGGAGATCGTGACGTGATGATGGGCGTCGGAGGCGTCGAGGCCCGGGTCGAATGTCCAGCGCTCCGCCCCGGTCTCCGGGTCGAGCGCGATCGCGCGACTCCGGGGGGTGGCGACGTAGAGCAGCCCGTCCGCGAGGATCGGCGTAGCCTCGAACGAGGTGCCGGCCGCGCCGTCCACGTGGTCGGAGACGTCTCCGGTACGATAGGTCCAGGCGACCTTCAAGAACGGGGCGGTCTCTCGCGTGATGTCCGTCAGGGGAGAGAAGTGGGTTGCTCTGACGCCGTCCGTCGTGGGCCAGGAAGCCGGCTGGAGACCGGGCGTGAAGAAGCGCTCGGTAGCTCTCACGCGGGTCGACGCGGTGACGGCGACGACGGCCAGCCCGAAGAGGACGAGCCGGGCCAAGACAGGTCTGGAGAATCGTTGGGCAGCGAACATGAGAGCCTCCGGATGCGTGTCGCACGACGGTCGCTCTCACGTTGCGGGATGAGCGGTCTCGGCTCCGTACGTCTGCCTCCGCAGGGGAGCCACGGGGATGACGTAGGGGTGGGAGCCGGGTCTTCCAGGGGCGGACGTAGGAAGGGGGAGGGGCATACGTAGGGCAGAACTGCCGCGCGCTCTTCCGGGCACGCTGGTCAGGCGCGACGACGTGCAGCGCACCTGGGGCGCGTCAGGCTCCCATACCACAAGCTTGAAACAGGATCATGGCGTCGGACGGCCGTTCGACATACCGTGCGAGCGGTGGGA